>JAFKFP010000083.1 GCA_017308185.1 bacterium
GCGTCTTGACCGCGACCGGTGCAGCGCCCGAGAGCATCTCGACGGCTTCCTTGAAGTCAACCTTGTGGAGCCGTGCAACGAAGTCGATCACGTCGCCACCGGCGCCGCACCCGAAGCAGTAGTAGCTCTGGGTGGCCGGGTAGACGAGGAGGCTCGGGCGCGTATCGCCGTGAAAGGGGCAAACCCCGGTGAGCCTTCCGCCAATAGGCCGGAGCTGAAGCCCGGACGCGACGGCCACATCAGCGATGGGATGGTCGCGCCGGATCGAGTCAGTGTCATGCATACCGGCATCGGCAAGAGGCCGCCCGAACGGACGACCTCCTTCCAGTGAGCGCCTATGCCAGCGGCCGGGCGCCCTTCAGCGCCCTTGCCGAGAACGAGCGGCCACGCACCCAACCTGATAGGCCGATGGCCGTAACGACTTTGAGGCGGGCGTCGCCTTCGGGGACGAGGACCGCACCGCGGCCATTGCCGGGGCTGTAGTGCACGGCATCGGCAAGTTCGAGCCGGCGGCAGGCGTGGAGCCAGCAGCCGTACACATCGCGGACGAGGACCGATGGCATCCGCGTCAGATCCAGTGCACCGAGGATCTCGGCGGCGCGAGCCGGTTCGCGACGGTGGATGCGCCGCGCCTCGGCCAGCACCCGCTCGACCTCGAGGGTCTTGACAGCGTGCGCCTGCCTCGCGATCGTGTCGTAAGACGAGGCCACGGCGGGCATGTTGGGATTCTCTTTGAGCAGCGAACCCAGCAGCCTGAGGGCCTCGTTAACTTTGTGCTCGGAAGCCAGCGCCTTGGCCCGCTCTACAGCGGCCAACGCCCGCTCCTCGCGCTGACGCGCCTCTTCCAGCGACCGCTCTTCCGCGAGCAACCGCGCCAGATCCTGTCGCGCTTCGAGTTGCGCCATCTGGACTGCCATGGCTTGCAGCCGCCTCGCTCCAATCGTCTCGACAGCCGCGGCGCTGACCGCAAGCTGCTCGGACTGCGCCCGGCTATCGGGCAGGAAGGCGTGCTCGCCGAGCCTTATCGCTCCGCTCGAGACTGCACCCGCTTCAGCGATGAGCTTCCGCAGGCTCTCGGCGTCTGCCTGGAGCCGCCGGTAGCTCGTGAGCAGGTCCTCGGCTTCCCGGCGCGCTGACGAATCTGCGTCGACAAGCCGTTGGAGTTCGCGGGCCGCCCGGCCGATCGCCTGGATGAGCGCATCCGGGTCGGCGTCGGATGGGACGGTGGGTGGCGATGGCGGCGGTTCGGCCGCCGGCGTGTCGTTGCCGAACTCGTCGCGGTAATGCGCGAGGTCGGACAGTTCGGTGAGGACAATGGTCTTCGTCACGATGCTTCACCTCCTTGGTAGTCGGTCACCTTCGAAAGGGCGAACGGGTCGGAATCGTGGCCATTGCTGGCCACGGGCGGCTGGGGCCGAAGCTCGACAATCGAGCCGCCGGTCCGGGGCGGAGTGGCCCGCTCGAGGTCGAGCGCGACACTGAGTACGGGTTCGCCGATCGAGTCGGCGAGCGCTGCCCCGAGCTGGAAGCGCAGCGCGGCAACCAGTTCGTCGTTGCTCACGTCGCGGCCGTTCACGGAGAGCGCGATCTGGATCACGTACCTCCGCCGGCCGTCGGCTTCGAAGGCCTGGAGCAGGCCGTTGACCTGGTGGCCGTCGAAGACGAACCGCTGGGCGATGATGACGAGGCCATCGGGCATCGATGTCCCGAGGGCACGTGTGTAGGCGTGCGCCGTGCGGCGGATCAGGCGGCGAAGCTGCCACGCCTCGCGCGGTCGGGCATCGACGATGACCGCCGGAGCCTTCCCCCGGATGCGCCGATAAACGCGCTGGATACCGGCCTTGCACGCCACGAAGGCGCGCCGTGCGAGAGCCGAAGCGTTGTTGGTCCAGCGTCGCAACCTGCGTTGCTTCCTGGACCTGCGTCGTGTCGCCATTCAATTCCTCCTTGGACTACTTAGAGCGGCCAGCTCTTCGCCGCGACGATGACGGCGGAGCAGAGCAGGCTCGCGGTGGCGGCGAGACGGGCGTGACGCAAGAGCCACCCCCGGTCTCGTTCTCGGTATGGTCTCGAAGACATCCATTCCTCCTTTCGAGACGCCCGCGGACGTGGAGAAAGCCCCGCACGGTTGCCCGTCTCCAAATAGGAGGCGAGGCCGTGTGAGGCTTTCGTTGGAGCAGGCTCTCAGCGGGATCAAAAGACCCAAAGCTGGGGACTGCGAGACTGTTCGCTCTCAATGACCCGAGGTGCGGCTAGCTAACGGGAGTTCTGGGAGCGTTGGACTGGGCCGTTGCTGGTAGTCGATAACACGCGGTGAGGCATGATCGCCTTGGCGTCCCGATCATCGCTTTGCCGTGTTTGCCCTTCGTTCGACTTCAGCCTGGAGAGCGAGCTCGTTTCCTCGGTGAGGATGGATCCCTGCATGGTCGCGGACGGGCCGTCCGACCGGTGGTTCTGGTGGCGATACCGGTGAATCGCGATTTACATGGCCAACGTAGCAGCGGCCAGTCCCAGGGGGCTCCAAGGTTCGTACGCGCGAGCACCTGTTGCTCGGCAACAGCGTTCGAGCGGCAGGAAAGCGCACGGTCCGGTCGGGGGCCGTACCGGGGCAATTGCCGAGTTGCGCCACGGGGAGGACGTCGGTCGTTGGACTAAAATATGCCCGCAACTGATCTCTATTTCTTGTGTGGTCACACAATGTCCTGGCCCTGCGGCAAGCTCGACTTGCGCCAACGGGGTCGCTATCACGCTGCTGTGTGACGACGATCGGCCCCCCGATCCTTTCGATGGAGCCTCGCCGATCGCGCCCACACGTTTCCGCGCTCCGCCGCCAAGCGCGCACTCATCAGCCCACCGGGGCTGAACTGGCACTGTAGTGCGACCGCGAACCTGCTTCCAGGACGCGGAGGCCCTGGTCACAGCATGGCCTCCGTTTCGTGCACCCAAGGCAGACTGGCGCATGCCTCTTTCTTGTTGTGGGGATGTTTCCGTGGACGTTGAGTGCCCTGTTGGATGCTGCGAGCGGTGCGCGAGCACGCTCGTGAGGTCGCGGCAATTTGGGGTTCGTCATTGAGGCCGCCACGCAACTCCTGGTCACCTCGCTGCCGCCGTCCCGCCCGTGGCCATGGCCGATCGGACAATCACAAGGGAGGTCACGATTAGCAAGCTGGCGCCCACCGTCTGGGCGGTACCAATTGCCAGCCCGATTACCGCGATGAGGATGATTGAAACGGCGAAGGCTGGTCCGACCCAGCGAGGGCCCAGGCCTTCACGCCGTATGGCCACGCCGAAAGCGACGGCGCCAACGGCATACAGCAGCACACCGGCGACACCCATGAGTGTCGTTCTTGTGCCGTAGAGGTCGTCATTGATAGCCACGGCGGCAAGCTCTCCGTCCAGGTACGCGTTGCCCAGTGCCGGCTGGGCGTAGGCGGCGGCTCCGAACAACGTCATGATCAAACAGATTCCGGAGACGCTGCAGACGAGGCCGACGAGCGCGGGCCGGGCGCTCCTTCCTCGCGCTATGAGCGAGTAGAGAGCAATCGTTCCAAGCAACCCGACTGTCGTCCCGACGATGCTTCCCGCGAGATGACCGACGATGAACTGGTCCGTTGTGATGTACTCCGCGTAACTACGGAAATCCTGCCGGTAGTCTGGTTGATGAGTGAGGGTCGCAAGCAGGGTGGCGATGGCATAGATCGGCAATCCCCAGATGCCGACGAGTGCGGCGGGTCGTGGCTGGCTCATCGGTCGGGGCCGGAGGAGGAATCGCCAGGAACGTCGCCCATCGCCTGATGATGGCCATGGTGCGCTGTCGATGCAGCGAGCGTCGCGAATTGCGGTGGAAGTGGCTCCCGGGCATGGGGCTCGCCTTCCGGGTCGACTGCGTCAACCGTCCACGCAGCGGTCCGCGTCTCACCATCGGCACCATTGAACTGCGCCCAGATTCTGTAGACTCCGGCTTCCTCGAATACGTGCTCGAACCCGATGTACGGCCCAAAGCCGTCCTGTCGCGGGCCGGTGTCGGACTCGGTTCCGCCCAGGGGTTCGCCGTCATGATGACTGAACTGGAACGACGCGTCGCGAATGATGATGACGTGCGCTGCTGCGCCCAGGTACGGCTGGAGGTTCCGCACGCCGCTACCCGTTGCCTCATTGCGGACCTCAAGGACAAACGCAATCGACCGGCCAGCGTGTAGTGATTCCTCGTGGAGCAAGGAAACAGCGTAGCCCGCGGTCCGACGAACCATGTCTCCCGGTTCAGGTTCGGCAAGCTCCTTTGATGGGCCTCCGATGTCGAACTCGTGTCGCAGTAACACCCGCTGACCAGATTCACGCTCGAATTCTGTGAATGCGAGGTACGTCCCTGCCGCGGATACGTTTAGTTCCCCCACGAAGCTACCGGCGTCTGGGCCAACGACCGGGTGGGTGTGTACGAACCCCGCGAGGTCACGGCTCACGACGACGGTGTGGAGCATGCGCTCGTGGCTCTCCACGATGTCGGTGAGGGGACGTCCGGTGTCCAGAACCGAAAGGCGGTACGTGAGACGGATGGGAGCGCCCGCCACCGCGTCGTCGGAAACCTGTAGAGCTGCGTGAAGGCCCGCCATCTCGGCCAGGAGTGGCGCGGCTCCGGAATGGTGACTGTGCGTCGCGGTTTTCAGCGTGTTCATTCTTTGATCTCCCTCGGTGTGGTTCTTCGTGAAGTGCTAACCGGTCGTCGAAGGGCTCCATGCGCCGCCCGCGCCAGGGCGGTGCCGCGCGACGACATGCAGCCCGAAGGTAACGACCGACAATCGGGCGGGACCGGCGAGGGTGGTGCTTGCTTTCCTATGGGCCGAGAGGGCTCGTGTGAACGCCTCCCGGGACCGGTGCCCGGTGCCCGTCGCAAGTGCGATCCAGAAGCTGAGTTCTGCCTCGGCTTGACGATGCGCCGCGAGCAACTCCGAAGGACTATATGGGCCGTCGCGAGCAGCATCCCGCAAAATGGTGGCGCAATCGGCCACGTCAGCCTGCTCGCCGATGGGTAACACGCCTTGGAGCACGAGTTCGGTAGTTAGGGCGTGTGTGGCGTCGGCGCTCCACCGCTCCCAGTGTCGATCCAAGCGCTCTGCCCAGCGCAGGTGGGGCTGCGCCCGCGTGGCGAGCGTGTACGCTGCCCCTGGCGCCTCGAGGTTCCCCAGTTGCCGCCGCAAGCCGATCGTTACGACGTTAGTGATTGCCGGGCGCAGAGGGCTTCGCAGGGAGTCGGTGTCGCAACTAGCGCACATTGAGGAACCTCCAATCCCTTGATACAAGGGAGGCGCGGCGACGGTTCCCCGTCGCCTGGACGATTAGCGGCTTTGTGAGCGGCGGAAAGAGAGCGAACCAAGCGCTATCGCAAGCGCCAGCCCGGCGACGCCCATCGCGACAGGGCCCAGAGGCGCGCCGTCGTCGTATGCCTGAACGCCGCTTCCGGTGGCCGGTGGCCTCGGAGCCGGCGTGGACGTGGAAGTGGCGCTCCACACTCCGTTCACCTGACGGAAGGCAACGGTGGTGATGGCATTAGACGCCACCGGCCCAAAGGAGACGGTCGCGCTAGTGGCCGTGACATCGCGGACCCCGGCGCAGTACTTGCCGATGTTGGAGCCGTCCTGGGCAATCTCCGCGCAGAGTCCGGCATAGGAGTGCCCGCGGGCTTCGACATACTTCGTGACCGCGTCTCGCAGGTCCGCCGGAATGGGCGTCGATGACCCTTCTCCCGGACCGCCGCCTGGATGCGTCCAGCGTCCGTCAATCTTCAGGAACGTAACCCGGGCTTCGGGCTCGGACAGAACCGGACCATAGGTGACCTCAGCTGTCGTGGCCGTGAGCGTGAGCACCGAGGCGCAGAACTTACCAACGTTCGCGGGCTGGTCGATAGAAGCGCAGAGGCCCGCGTACTGCTTGCTTTCAGCCTCCACTTTCGCCTTGATGGCGGCCTGCAGATCTGGCGGCACATCGGCCGGCGCCACAGCGGCCCGGGCAGTTAGCGGGAGGAACAACAGCGCCAGCAGGGCGGTGAGCAAGAGTGGAAGGAGGCTTCGAGAGGGAAGGATGCGGTTCATGATTCTCCAGCAACCGAGTGGAGTTGCGGCACCGGGTTCGGTCACGTCCGATGCCCGGCCGTTCGACGGCCATGCCGCCAGTCTGCTCAACTCGCTAGAGTCTGGAATCGGCAGGTCGAATGCTCTTTTCGCGCCGAGGTGGATGAGTCCAGGGTCATCCGTTCGGAGGAGAGGGCGCCAGGCATGGCCCGTGACGCCGCGAACGGGGGTAGTGCTGTTCGCCGTCGCCTTTGTGTACGCGGCGGCTCTTTTGAGCTTGTAGTCGGCGAAGGCGAATCGCTTGGCGACGAGGGAGACATCATGGGGGCGCAGCGCCTGGCCATACCGGCGGACTGCGATCGACCTAGCACTGAACGTGCGTCACTCGCCGCCAGCTCCAACACGGCGCGACGGCACGCCATGCCGGTGCCGTTCACGATGGTTCGACGTTGACGGCACGTTCGATCGTGCCTGCGGCCTCACGATCACGGTGCTCGATCGAGACCGGACGCCGCGTCCCTCTCGCATCGCAGCCCAAGACGTAGCCGTCGGTTACGACGCGAAACTCGTCGTGCAGACCGCGGCAACGATGGCGACGACATGGGCCAGCACCGCGGGAACTACAACCGTCGCGGCAAGGGCGAGGAATCCCCTCGTCGGGTGCCCGGGCAGGGGTGTCCCGGGATGCACGAGGCGCACCAGCCGAAGCTCGACGTTGGCATCACTGATCGCCGCCGAGACCGGTTTAGCCGGCGGGGGTGACGCGGCTGCGATGGCCTCGAAAAGGTCGCTGCGTCGTGCTCCTCCGCGGATAGCGTACTCATCCGCCTCGCATTCGGCTCGGAGAGCCGCCATCTGAACCATGCGGCTGGTTTGCGGCAGGAACGCGAACGCCTTCCCGACGGCGCGCAGGAGCAGTCCCCAGAGGACATCGCCGTTGCGTTGATGCGCGCGCTCATGGAGCAACGCTGCGTGAAGTTCAGGCGAGCTCAGCGTCCGCACGGCTTCTGAACTCACGAAAACAATCGGGCGAAAGGGGCCGGCGGTGAACATCACGACAACGTCTGACGAGAAGATTCGGTAGTGAATACCGCCCAGGCAGGCGGGTTCGCTTCCTTCGATCAGCGACCGCAATTCCTCCCGGCTGCGGGTAGCTGCCGCGAGAGACAAGAGAAATCCGGCTGCCGGGAGAGCGGAAGCCGCGGTCAACGCGAGGAAGACAATTACCTGCGGGTGGGACGCTTCGACCGAAAGATTTGCGAAGCCAGCTTCGTAGAGGTGGGTCACAGCGGGATGGAGCGTCAGCAGCGGCGCCAGGACGAGCGTCACGGCAAGCGCGACCAGTGCCACTCGGCTGGCGCGGCTCACGTCTCGAGGTCCCTGAGCTGCGCCCGCAGCTGGGCCATGAACTGCGGGTCGAGCCGGTCGGCCTCGGACAGGAAGGCGGAGAGACCGGCGCTTCCCAGCTTGACCATCGCTGCGGCGAGGACCTCAGCGCGGCGCTCGGCGAACTGCTCTCTCGATAGGGCGGGCGCGTACGCATGCGACTTGCCTGCCGCGTGCCGTGTGACGAGTCCCTTCCGGTGGAGCCGTTGCAGGACGGTCAGGATCGTCGTGTACGCAAGTCCACGCGGCGCTCCAACCTGGTTGACCACTTCCGGAGTCGAGAGCTGCCCCTTCTCCCAGAGAGCGGAGAGGACGAACGCCTCCAACTCCCCCAGCGAAGTGTTCTGCACCGGCGGAGAAAGCTCATCGTTCATGGCCTCATCGTAGCTCAAAGGACGGGCCAACCAAGGTCTCATCGACCGACCGGAGCATGACCGGACGGTCCTTTCCGGTCGCTGCTTCCGCTTGCGCACCTCCACGCCAAGTCCGAGGTGCGAGGTGCGAGGTGCCAACAGGGTCGCGACCTCCTACGCTGTGTGTAGGAGCGAGAGGAGGCACCTGATGGCGATCGACCCAGTTTGCAAGATGGAAGTCAATGAAGACGGCGCGGCCGGCAAGAGCGAGCACGGAGGTACGACCTATTACTTCTGCTCTGCTGCCTGCAAGAAGGCTTTCGACGAGGATCCAGGCCGATACGCAAGGTAGCAGCGCACAGGCCCGACGGGGCCGACAAGCGCGCGAACCTTGGCCGCTCTGCGTTGACGTCCGGGTACGCTAGGTCCGGGCCAGCACGCAGCAGCAGATCGAACGGCGCCGCAACCGCGATCGGGTGCGAGGGCGCGTTTGGGTCGGCTTGACTTGGTCAGTCAGACCGGACAGACCGTGCCCGATTCAACGACCGGTGGCCCACTGGAAGGAGTCCACGATGCGTCTTCGCTCAGCACGATCCGCCGCGGCGGCAACAGTCGCCGTTCTCGCCATTCTCACCGCAGCTTGCGGCGACGGCGGAGGCGAGGACCCGAGCCCAACTACTAGTCCCGCGACAGACGCGACTGTGCAGGCGGTCATCGGCAGCTCGGACCTTGCGGTCGGCAAGCAACGGTTCTCGTTCGTCATCCTGAAGGACGACGTCCCCGTCACCGAGCCGTCCGTCTACGTTCGCTTCTTCAAGCTGACCGGGGATTCGCAGCAGTTAGTCGGCGAAGGCCCGATCCCGTACGAGCCAGTTGGGACCGAGTCCTTGGACAACCACGACGATGACGGTCACGACGCGACCGAGGTTGAGATCCGGGGCGTGTACTACGCGTACGTCGACTTCGATGAAGCGGGGGACTGGGGCGCTGGTTTTAGCATCGGCGGCAACTACGACCCTGCATCGGAGACCCGCGTTCGGTTTGCCGTCGCCGCCGAACCACAGACTGTCGGGGTAGGAGACCAAGCGATCGCGGTCGACAACCTCACCCTCGCTGACGCACCGCTCGAACAGATCGATACCTCTCCTGAGCCGGACGAGGCGTTCCACCAGGTCTCCATCGCTGACGCCATCACGTCCGGGAAGCCTGCGGTTATTGCGTTCGCTACACCTGCGTTCTGTCAGACTCGAACGTGCGGGCCGGTAATGGAGGTGGTCCGGGCAGCAGCGGCCCAAGCCGGGGATGGATTGCAGTTCGTGCACGTGGAGCCGTATGAGCTGGACGCCAGTGGAGAGCTGGCGCTACGAGACGGGCAACTCGCACTGAGCGACGCTGGCGTTGCTTGGAACCTTCCGACTGAGCCGTGGGTGTTCGTCGTCGATTCGGCGGGGACGGTCGTGGCCCGATTCGACGGCCCCTTTGCTCTCAGCGAGTTGCTTGCAGCCATCGACCAGGTCGCATAGCGCCCGCCCGGATAAGCGAGCAATGGTGTTCAGCCTGTAGAAAGCTTCGCAGGCGCGGGCGACTCGATTCCTGGCGCCGCGGCAGGCGACAGTGCGTCGATGACCCGGCACTCGGTGATTGTGGTGTGGCGACACTGCTCTAGCAGGTCCTGGAGCGCATCGCGCATTGCCGATAGATGGCGAAGCTTCTCGCCGATCTCGTCCAGGTGCTCGCTCGCGATCGTGTCGACCTCAGCACAAGATCGCTCACGGTTCTGGGCGAGATCGAGCAAGCTTCGCACCGCATCGAGCGAGAAGCCGAGGTCGCGGCTCTTCCGGATAAAGACGAGACGATGCACATCTGCCTCGCCGTAAAGGCGGTGACCGCCTTCGGTGCGTGTCGCCTCTCCAAGCAGGCCGATGCCCTCGTAGTAGCGGACCGTCGGAACCTTGCACCGTGTCCGGGCGGCGAGCTGGCCAATCGAGAGTGGTGGCTCTGGCATTGGTGGAACCCCCCTTGAACCTCTAGTGACTAGAGGTTCGATCATACCTCCATGGCCTCGCCAATGAACCCTCCCACCCCGCGCACTGAGATCTGCTTCGATGACTGCTGCGCGGCAAAGGAATCCGAGCTGGCTCAATTAGCGGCCCGGTCGGGACAGCGGAAGGTTCTGCTGGTCGTCCTCGCCATCAACGCCGCTATGTTTGGCGTCGAGCTGGTGGCAGGCATTCTTGCCGGTTCGTCCGCGCTCATGGCCGACTCGGTCGACATGTTCGGCGACGCATCGGTCTACGCTCTGACCCTCTATGCCCTCGACCGAGGCCTTCGCTGGCGCGCCGGCGCCGCGCTGTTGAAGGGCGGCATCATCTTTGTCTTTGGCATCTGGATCTTGTTCGAGGTCGCGAGACGCCTCCTCGGAGGGGGCGTTCCATCGTCGGAAGCGATGGGCATCATCGGGCTGGCAGCGTTGACGGCGAACCTCATCTGCCTCGCGCTGCTCTGGCGATTCCGGGCGCAGGACATCAACATGTCGAGCACGTTCGAGTGCTCTCGTAACGACGTGGTCGCCAACGTTGGCGTGCTCGTGGCGGCCGTTGGCGTCGCGATGACCGGGGCTGCCTGGCCCGACCTTCTGGTTGGTGTGCTCATCGCCGCAGTGTTCCTGAGGTCGTCCTTGTCGATTACCCGCGCCGCCTGGCCGCAGTTTTCGCATGGGCAGAAGCGGACCGAGCCTGCCGAGCTGATTGAGGTGATTACCACGGTGCCCGCCGAGGCGCATGGATCCTCAGAACGATAAGCAGGCAGTCGCCCACGCCCGGCTTGTCGGCGCCAGAGCGCGCGATCTCACATGTCGCCGCCGGTCAGCGGACAGAAGAAGAAGGATTGCCAGTCCGTCAGGCCAACAACGGCGACTGCAGCCAGCAGCACCAGCCCAGTGAATCCGGCGAAGGTGACCAGGACCTCTCGCCGCGTGACGCCTTGGCCGAAGGCCCGAAGAGCGACGATCCCGCCCACGTCTGCCTCGTTCATGCCGCACGCCCCCAGAGGGGACACTGGCGCAACCTTGTTCAGCGCGCGCAGGAGGGGCCCCGGGTCGTGAGAAGCAGTGATGGCCGAGAGATCTGCCCTCACTTCCCGGAGGGCCCGATATCGACCGCTCCAGCGGTGCGATGCGGGAAGCAGGAGCGCTTGAAACATGACCTCGACGAGGAGACAGCGCAGTGGGTCCCGGCGGCGGGCATGAGCGAGTTCATGGACCAGTACGGCGTTCTGCTCTTCGAGCGATAGTGAACGGAAGAGGCCCCGGCTCAGATAGACACGCGGGCGCAGAAGACCTGCGGTGAAGGCAATCGGTTCACGGTTTGGCAGTAGCGAGAACGGGACGGCCCGTCCTTCCAAGAACATCTCCGACTGCTTCCCTGAACGCCCATGTTGCCGCCCCGAGCGCCTCAGCCTGACAGTGGTTCTCACGGCCGCCGGCACGAGGCGGACAATGGCGAAGAGACCCCAGGCGAAGAGCAGCAGAGCAGCGGCGTAGCCCGGAACCCCGAGCAGCCCACGCTCGACGCCCATCTGGCATGCTGCCAGGAAGCGGTTCACGGGCTCACCCTCGTGGGCCGGAGAGCCAAACATCAGCCAGATCGGCAGGATGAGCGCCGCCGGTACCAAGAGCGCGGTTGAGACGGCGAGCGCCTCGATCGCCCGTGACTCGGCGTTGAGCCACGAAACGCGCGGCAACCTGTGAGCCCGGGCGATCGCTGAAGGCGGCTCTGCCGCGGCACCGGGCAGCCACGCAGACGGTACGGGAAGGGGCGAGCTCCCCAGATCGTGGCCCTCATTCATCTTCGGCCGCCTCAGTGGACGCGCCCGCGCCGTCCTGCAGAAGTTGCGACAGCAGCGCACGCTGCTCCGGCGTGAGGGTCTGAACGAATCCGCTGAGCGCAAGATCACCAAAACGGCTGATCGCTTCGCGGGCTACCTTCGAGGCCAGGTCCTCGGCGGTAGCGTCCGCATCGCGCGCCTCGTACAGAAAGGCCTTTCCATCACGCTGGCGCAGGA
>JAFKFP010000020.1 GCA_017308185.1 bacterium
ACTACTGTGGTTCGCGCAACGGTCTGACCGGACAATGCTCAATGACGCGGCGGATCCCGATCCTTTAGCGCGCCTTAAGGCACACGTACTTGGGTCACAGAGCGTTGGTGCCACCCAATTGGCGCAAGGTATAGCTGTCTTGCTCATTCAGGTGCGGAACAATCTATTTCACGGGAACAAGGTGTACCGAGAAAGCACCGATTTAGAAGTATTGAACCGCGCTGTCCCGATTGTTCGGTCGGTGCTCAGTGCGTTCGCCAATGTAGCTCAACAGGCTGGCCGAACCGGCACGTAGCTGACGGGCCTGCTGCTAGCAACTAACAACTAACAACTACAACGGACAGATATCCATGTACGTCTTGATCGGCTGGTTCGCGTACCCATAGTTGAACGCCTGCTTGATGTAGGCCGGGTTGTCCCCGCTCGCGTTCGATGTCCCGAGATATGCCGTCGCTGCCACGCACCCACCGTGTACCGACGCAGTCTGTTGCCAGCCCTGCCGGAACTGTTGCGCTGCGTACGCGAAGATCGGGTCCTTCGCATCGACGATCACCTTATCGAGCGCAACGGAAGGGTCGTCACCCTCGGCTGCTGTCGCGATGGCGATGCGAAACAGCGCGTACGAGACAAGCGTTGGCCGTCCCGCCGGTTGGCCCTGCTCCGCCTTCCAGTCTTTCAGCGCTGTCTCGTCGATGGCACCTTGGTACGACGCGATGGCCCCGGACCAGTCTGCCGCGGCAAACTTCACGTCGGCATCGGTGATTGCATGGAAGAGGTAGACGGGCGCCGCGTACACCCGCTTCGATTCGGCATAAACCGTCCCGCTGTAGGCGTAGGTCACGCTGACACCCCGCGTGGGGCCAGCGCCCGGCGCCTCGAATGCCCCGCCTTTGAGGATAAGATTGCCATCCGCGTCCCAGGTTGCCGATTGGAGCGCGGAGATCCCGGCATCGCCTGGCCCAACGTCACGCCATGCCGTCCCATCCCACCGAAAGAGATGCGCCTGCGAAAGACAACCAGTCGTGCTGCACGCCGTCGTGAGAAAGGCGATCGCATTGCCGCCGTTCGAAGGTAACGTGCGCGGAGTGAAGAACGTCGCGCCCAGCACCGTCCCGTCGGCCGGGCTCCCAACGCTGCTGAGCGCCTCTACTTGGTTTGCCGTCGAACGGAGCACAAACACGGCCGCTGGCGTGTGCGTCGAGTCAGGTGCTGGCTGCAGCGGAACAAGGAACGCCGTATCCGGCTTGCTGTCGCCGTCAAAGTCGCTCGTTATGCAGGTGACACGCCATGCGGTAACGAGCCGCGAAGGGCACGGCATCGTGGGGGCAGCGATGAGTTCGCTCTCGAGCCCCTGTTGCGCCTCTGCCACCGTTGCCGGGAGCTTAGCCAGTGGGTCAGGTGTCGGCGATGGAGCCGGAGTGTTAGTTGGCGATACGGTTGTGGTTGGAGGTGATGGAGTCACAGTGCTCCGGGCCGCCTTCGAACCCGAACAGCCTGCGGTCGTCAGCGCGAACGCCAGCGCTAGCCCGCAGACGACGCTGCCAGGTAGTCTCCAGCCGCCCATCCTTCGCCCTTGTCCGTCTGAACTTTCCACCAGGTGTAACCCTCGGCGTCCTGCGGTCCACCCGTGACGGTCGCCGTAGTGCCATCCGGTACACAGGCAATCGCACTCCCAGAAGTTGATGGGCCAGGTCGTATGTTCAAGCACTCTCCGGTCCCGGTGACGGTTACCTTCTGTCCAGTGGTGAACGGGCCGCCGGGCGTCCCCACGGCGGCCGCGGGAGTCGTGCTCGCGCGTGCCGTGACGGACGCAGATGGAGTGGCCGATGTGCTCGCATCGGCGGTGGCCGTGCCGAGCAGCGTGCCGCCGTCCGAAACGGCAATCGTGGCGCCCGCGGCGGT
>JAFKFP010000137.1 GCA_017308185.1 bacterium
CTTCGCACCTCAATACGTGCCTGCTTGGCAGATACCCTCCGAAGCCTCCCCCTCCGTAACACGAACGCATCGAGCGAGTTAAGCGGCCTCGGGTTGCAAACCACGAGCGCAATCGCGCCTCGCGCTCTCTTTGCCGCCGCTCGCGCCGAGCTCAAGTCGACTCTGCTGACGGCACCGAGACCGGTGTGCGAGTGCCACTCACCCACATATCCGGTGAGCGAGTCTTGGGGATGTTGAAGAAACCAGGTCCTCAGCCGGATGTTGGCTTCGATGTCGTCCCGGGTGTACCGCCGGGGCGTCGCACAGGGGCTCGGCACGACGATCACGTCCGTTACGACGATGTCCCCATCTTCCCGGTAGCCGAGAAGAATACCTCCCGTCTCGAGGGGTAGAGCGTTCGTTGTCGCCCGAATCATTGCCTCGCGCGCACGGCCAAGCAGGACCAAGTGCGGTGCTCGGCCCATTACTCAGACACCCCCCGTCGGTGTCGTACTTCGCCCGCCGGGTGGACCGGGTGGCCGACCAACAGTCCGACAGCGTGTCGCACGGCGACGGCAGCTGCCTCGACCACTGCGAAAGGAGGTGTGGGCGAGATCGGGCTTCCGCAGCCGCCCTCGAAATTCTGGGGCACCGCGGCGCCGTTGGGGTTGGCGGACTGCGGCCACGACTCCCCGCTCAACGGCGGAAGTATGTCGACGCGCAGCGTGTCACCGTCATTTCGGAGAGCAACCGAGACAAGGTGCCGATCATCTGCACGCGCGGCGGCGTGGAGCAGTGCGGTAACCGGATATTCGGCGGTTGCATTGATCACGAGGTCGTGACTCGCCAGCAGCTCGTAAGCGGTCTGGTCGGCGAGCACCAGCTCTCCGCGGACGTTCAACTCGTCGCGAGCGATGCCATGCCTCAGGGCGAGTTCATTTGCGACAGCCTCGGCCTTGCGGAGTCCAACTGCCGCCGCACCCAGGAGATGTCTGACGACGTTGCCCGGTTTCAAGACGTCGCCATCGAGCAGTGTGAGCCTGTGCATGCCCGCACGAACCAGCCCGTCGGCCACATGTGAGCCAACGGCGCCAAGGCCCACGACAGCGACTCGCTTGTCGGCAAGCTGAGGAGCGTATGGGCCGGAACGAATGAGAACCGGGGCAGGGCCTGTGCTTGAGCTGCTTAGCCTGCACATCTCGATGCCGCCCTCCGCATCGACCCCGGCGTCGAGCAGGATGGCGCCTTGCTGGCCGGAGCGCTCATAGCGCAGAACCAGGAGGTCGATTCTGCGGTCGAGGATTGCCCGCCCCAGATCGATCCGCGCTTCCGTCATTCTCGCAACGTCATCCCAGCCGCGCGGCGGAACGTCGAGGTGATGGAGAGTCGCGACATACCCGAAGCGATCGAACGTGAAATTCTTGGTCAGGCGGGCCGGCTTCTCCATGCAGCTCTTCAATATCAAGACACCGTTAGGTCCGGGCCGAAACCTCACGAAGGAGCCGTCGTAGGTTCCGAGGTCGGGGAACAAATACAGCCGAGTGTCTCCGGACTTGAAGAAGTAGCGGTCGAGGTCGAGGTCCGGACGATCGTCTGCCCATCCACCGTCGGCGGAAGCGAACCATGCGGTCACGTGCTCCAGCAACTCTGGTGCCCCGCACCACCAGAGTCCGTCGCGATCGTCGTCAGCCACGAGGCACAAGCCGCCATCGAGTTCACGGTGCCACGACCAGGGCACTGACTCTAGATCGCTTGGCCGAACCTTCGGTGGCTCGAATGGGAAACCGCGCGGAGTAGAGATCCGGACTTCGACGGTACTAGCTCCTCGGGCCACGGGGCCGTGCCATTCGCCGCCTCGTTCCCGGAATCCGGCGCGAATGAGCCCCTCCTCGAAGTGCAGCTTCGCGTGCTCAACAAACAACACGGTCACCGGAAACCAACACCGAGGCGCGCCTAGCCCCCTCCTCGTCGTAGCCGGGCGGCATCGGGAAGATCCACTCGCCGTCGTCGTCCTTCCCAAGGAGCGATCGAAACTTCACTGCTGCCTGGCCTTCGTCTTCTTCCGCCAGGGCGGTCTCGGCCGTCGCGGCTGCCTCGGCGAAGGCGACCTGTAACGACTTAAGTTCGTCCTCAGTAGCGGTGATGACGATGTTCTCACCGGGTAGCGTCGGATCCTCTACGGCAATCCCGCGGAGCACGAAGTCGTCGATGATGGTGCTGACGGCCCGCAACGCCGAGGCGTAGTACTCCGCGGCGTCGTCGCCGGTGACGTCTCCGTCGGCGAACGCCTGGTAGGTCGCGACCTCAATGAAGAATCCGCCGGGCTTCGATGTTCCTCGTTGCGCGCGCCTGGTCTGCCGCAACAACTTCACAGTCGGCACGTAATGCTGGTCGTGCTCGGTATTCATCTCGCTGGAAAGGGTCGTCAACGTCTCCGGGTTCGTTTGAATCCAGGCGTTCTCGTCGCCCTTCTGCGGGATCTCCGACGTCTCCCCATCCATGTGCTGACGCGCCGGGACCGCATCGACGTACAAATCATACTCAGGGAAGCTGACCTGCAGGCTTCGTGCTTGCCGTTTCGTCCGGAGATGGCCGTCTTCATCGCGTCCGAACTCTTCGTTGAGCACTTTAAAGAAGTGGTCGAGGATGTCTTGTGAAGTGACCTCGTCGGGCATGTCGGGTAGCCGACTGAACACGTCGACGTCTTTCATCCGCTTGATCGAGACGTTCCGTTTGTACGAACCGATGAGGACCGTGTCGATCCCGTAGCTCTTCAGCGTCGGGTCTGCTTCGAGTGCCTCTCGGACAGCCTTGTGGGCTTCGGGCGCGTTGGCCTTGTCCTCATCATCGGGTTCGATGTTGTGCAATGCCTCCGCGAACTGCTTCCGCAGGTGTGCCATGGCCGCCTCCTCATTAGGTCGGGATGGAGATGTCGC
>JAFKFP010000084.1 GCA_017308185.1 bacterium
ATCGAAGCCGCCGGCTACCAGCCGGGGGAGGATGCGGTGGTTGCGCTGGACCCGGCCTCGAGCGAGCTGTTCACGAACGGCAAGTACGCACTCGCGAAGGAGAAGCGGGTGCTGACGAGCGAGGAGATGGTCGCACACTGGGCGTCGTGGGTGGAGAAGTACCCGATCCGTTCGATCGAGGACGGGCTGGCGGAAGACGACTGGGACGGCTGGGCTGCGCTGGTGCAGCGTATCGGTGGGAAGTGCCAACTCGTGGGCGACGACCTGCTGGTCACGAACCCCGAGCGTATCCACCGGGGCATCGAGGCGGGGGCGGCAAACAGCGTGCTTGTGAAGTTGAACCAGATCGGCACGTTGAGCGAGACGCTGGAAGCCGTGGACATGGCGCATCGCGCTGGCTGGACGGCGGTCATCAGCCACCGGTCGGGCGAAACCGAGGATTCGTTCATCGCGGACCTCGCGGTGGCCACAGGCGCGGGCCAGATCAAGACGGGCGCTCCCGCCCGCAGCGAACGCACGGTGAAGTACAACAGGCTGTTGGCGATCGAAGCGGAACTGGAAGACGACGCGGTGTACGCCGGGTGGGACGCGATCAAGCAGCTGGGTCCGCGGCCGCGCAAAGACGCACCGGCGAAGGCACGGGCGCCCCGGACGGACCGGCGGCGCACCACGCGCCACCGCTAAGGAAATGCCGCCCGAACTGGCCCCGGAACTTCGCGCCGCCGCCGACAGGCTCATGCATACCGGGGGGTACCTGCGATATCTCGCGAGCGAGATGCGAACGAACGAACTCGAGCGACACTGCAAAGCGACCGGCCTCACGGTGCGCCAGACGTTTGGGCACATCGTGCTCTGGCTGGAGTGTGAGGTGGAGCGGAGCGGCCAGCTCCTCGGCGGCGAGGACGTGCTCGAAGCGTCGCTCGACGTGGATGACGTAAACCGCGGCTTCGCCGAGGCATCGCGGAACACGCCCCTGACGGAACTCATCGAGCGCTTCCTAAAGGCGTACAGGGCGCAGATAGCGGTGTACGCACGCGTTTCGTCCGAGCTGGGTGCGCGCGAGGTGCGGGGCACGACGGTTAGCGCGCTGCTGCTCGAACTGACGGCGCATGGGCAGCGGCATGCGGTAGACTTCGCAGAGGCGCTCCCGCGCCTGCGGTTCGACCCGCTGCTCCTGGACTGGGCGCTCGCCGCTCAACTTCGGGAGCCTGGCGAACTGCATCGGCAGCTCAAGCTCGCCGAGGCGGCGCGAGCACATCTGCGAGCGCGTGAGGAATCGGATGACGCCTGAAATTCAGGAAATAGTGCGCGATCTCGACGGGCACCGCGCGAAATTCGAGGCATTTTGCCGCTCGCTCTCGGAAGAGGAACTCGACCGCGAGGTACCAAACAGCCATTGGCTCGTACGGGATTTCATCGCGCACCTGGCGACGATCGATGGGCCGGTGAGGGTCATGTTCGAAAGCATGACAGGAGAACAGCCCGCAAGGACGAGCACGCCGGACACGTCGAGTGGCGAACGCTGGGATGTCGACCGCTGGAACGACTCACGCGTGGCGGCGCGGCGAACGAAGACGGTCGATGAGATTTTCGCAGAAGCGGCACACGAACGCGCGCACATGCACGGGGCACTGGCGAACCTGAGCGAAGCAGACCTCGACAAGACGATGCACTTCGGTGGTGACAACAAGCGGTCGGCTGCCGACATCCGGCTCGGCGACTACATCCGGGGATGGGCGAAGCACGATGTGATCCATGCGGCCGACATGCTGCGGGCATTGCCGGAACGCAAGACGCCGGATGTTGAGGCATGGCTGGACGACCCGGCGGTGACGGGGTACCAGCGGATGATGAACAGATAGCGATGGTACAGCGGGTTTCGCCTCCCAGGATTTTCCCCACGGCGACGCGTGCCGGGAAGCCGCCCATGAGCGCGGCGGGCTCCGCCGACAGCTACCGGCAGATCGGGTTTGTGCTCGGAGACGAGGTCGAGCATGTGATCGCGGGGCTGAACTTCGAAGGCGCCTGTGCGGAGGCCTCGTCGGGCGCAAAGTACCGTAAGCAGGTAGTCGCGGCATCGCTGGGCCTGTGGTCGCGGGGATGGTTGGCGCGGCTCCAGGCGTTGCATGCCATCGAGTGGGGGAACGCAGCCGCCGCGATGCCGCTCGTGCGGGCGGCGGTGGATATGCAGGCGGCGATGGCGCTGACGCTTCAGACAGGCGCCCGGGAGTGGGAGGAGTGGCTCGGCGGCGCGCCCATCGGGCTGGCGGAGGACGACCATGCGACCGCGTTCGCACCACATGCGTTCCGTGCGGCCGAGGTACTCGCCGCGGACGACGTGCTGGGTGAAATCTACCGTGCGGCGATGGCACTGTCGCTGCCGCACTTCGAGAGCACGCTGCTTCTCACGGGCGCCGACTCGACGGCCGAGCGTGTGTTGATGACGTTCGGGGACCGCGACTTCCACCTCGGGCTGGCCGAACTCGTCCTTGGGTGGCTGCTGGCGCTGGGGATGCGGCAGGTAGAAACGCTTCGCGCCTCGAGTGGGGTGGTGGCCGTGGCAAACGAGGAGCAAGCCGAGGCGTGGTGCAGTGGCACGCGTTCATTGCTCTCCCGCGGCGACCGCTGCGTCGTTGACCCGGCAGAACGCGACGGGATGCCGCGGCTGCTCGTCCGGAACTGGCGGCGCGCGCCAGGAGCGGCGAAGAAAAACGTGCTCATGTAGCAACGGGGGTTAACCGAGGGCTGCCCTCACGAACGCGGGTAAGCGCTTCGGGCTGTATCTTCGGTGGATGCGACTCCGCATGATGTTGCCGCTGATCCTCGCGCTTGGGGCGATGCTGTTTGCTGCCTGCGGCGGGAGTAGCAGTAAGAATGGGACGACGCCCGTCGCAGACAGTACGAACTCCAGCGGCGCCACGCTCGGCGATGAAGCGTATCTGAAGGTGATCTGCGGTGGGACCGACAACTTCTATCACGCGGTGCAGACGGCCACAACCGCGGACGCCATCTCGAAAGTCATTCGCACGTTCATCACTGACCTGCAGGGAGTCACGCCACCTGCAGACTTGCAGCAGTTCAACAAGGACTTCATCAAGTACCTGCAGGATGCCGTGGACAACCCGACATCGCTGCTTTCGGTGAACCCGCCGCTCCCGCCGGAAAAGGCGCGGCAGCGGCTGGTGTCCAAGGAATCGAACGTGAAGGAGTGCACCGACCCCACGTTCCTCGATGCGGGGAACACGCCAGGGCCGGCGCGAACGGCTACGACTTCGGCCACCGCAACTGCGGCTCATTAGCGAGTAACGGGGACGCGCTGTTCGGCGCGCGTGGTACAATAGGGTGAGCCCTATCACTGTTTGGGAGCCGCGGCGTGTGTTCCGCAGGCACCCAGCCGGCATGGGGCTATAAATAACCCGGAGGGTATATGCCAAAAAAGGACGGAATTGAAGTCGAGGGACTTGTAGTCCAGCCTCTCCCCAATGCCACATTCCGCGTGGAACTCGCCAACGGACATCTTGTGCTCGCCCACATTAGCGGCAAGATGCGCAAGAACTACATCAAGATCCTCACCGGCGACCGCGTCCTCGTTGAACTCTCGCCTTACGACCTGACCAAGGGCCGGATCACGTACCGCTTCAAGTAATTAGCTGCGATCTCGTGCGAGCCAACCACGGACCGCAGCGGCGCCTTCTGCCGTGCGTGCGGCTCTAGCGCGGGAGTACATCGACCATGACCACGACGTACAGGACGGCCGTCGCTGCGACGACGCAGAGATGGAAGAGTTCGTGGTGGCCGAATACGCGCGCGTTGGGATGCGGCCATCGCGCGGCGAAGCAAGCTCCTCCGACCGAGTACAGGGCGCCGCTGAGGAGCATGAGAGCAACTGCAGCGCCGGAGAGCACACGCGGAAGCTCGAAGGCGGCCACGATACCTACCCAGCCCACCGACAGATAGCATGCAAGATTCAGCCAGGATGGCGCGTCGGGCCAGGTTAGTTTGAGTATTGCGCCAGCCAGCGCGAGGGCACCCACAACCGACAGGAGTGAAATGCCCCACGCCAGCCCGAGAGCCTGCAAGCAGAAAGGCGTGTAAAGCCCGGCCACGGCCACGAAGATGGTTGCGTGGTCGACACGGCGGAGGACGGCTTTCATCCGCGGCCATGGTGGCAACAGATGGTAGGTGGCGCTGGTCGAGAACAGCAGCACGATGCTCGCACCGAAGATGGCGGCGCCGACGTAGGCGCGGGCCGAGTGGGCGCTCAGGAGCAACAACAAGAGAGCGAACGGCGATGCAATCGCGGCCACAAGGTGGATGTAGCCACGCATGAGCGGGCGGTACGGCTGGATGACGGTCACTCCACGCAGCTTAACACGGTGTTCCGAGCACAGCACTTCAATCGATTACGAGGTAAATCCCCAGGAGTGGGCCGGCGCCCTGGGCCGTGCCGGTGGCGGGCGTTTGGCTTATGGTTGGCCCATGGCTGCAACGGTGATCGCGGGCGACCTGGGCGGGACGAACCTGCGTGCCGCGATTGTGGACGAGGACGGCAACATCCTGTTGCGCCGGCAGGTCGACACGCCTGAATCGGCGACTCGGGACGAAATCACGGCAATAGTGGTCGAGCTATTTCGAACCGTCGCACGGGAAGGGTCGGAGCGCGCGGCCGCACTGTGCGTGGCCACAGCAGGCCTCGTGGATGCGGACGGCGGGCGCGTGTTGCTGGCGGCCAACATCCCGGGCTTTCGCGACATTGTGCTGACGCCGCCGCTGACCGATGCGCTCGGCATCCCCTCGTTTATCGAAAATGACGCGAGCGCAGCGGCGCTGGGTGAGTTCCGTTTTGGGGCAGGCCGCGGCGCACGCCATCTGCTGCATGTGACGGTCGGGACGGGGATTGGCGGCGGCATTGTGATCGGCGGTCATCTGCACCGGGGAGAGCATGGCTTCGCGGGCGAAATCGGGCACACGATCATCGAGCCAGCGGGGCCGCGCTGCACATGTGGTTCGCGCGGGTGCCTTGAGGCGGTGGTGAGCGGCACGGCGTTCGCACGGCGGGCGAGAGAACTCATCGCCGCGGGGAAATCGGCCCAACTCAAGGCACTGGCCGCAGAGAGCGGGGACGCGACGTCGAACCAGCTGTTCGAGGCCGCCAGGGCAGGGGATCCCGTGTGCGAGGCCGAGATCCGCCACGGCGGGCACATGCTGGGGCTGGGGATCGGCAGCATCGTGAACGTGCTGGACCCGACGCGGGTGACGCTCAGCGGCGGCCTGCTCGCGATGGGCGACATGCTGCTCGAACCGGCACGGTCGGCGTTGCGCTCACTGCCCTACGGACCGGCTTCGGGGGCCAGCTTCGCCCTGAGCACGTTGGGTGAGGACGCGGGGCTGTTGGGTGCAGCGGCAGTGGCGTTCGAGCGCCTCGAACTGGCGTCCGGGGACGAGGAACAGGGAACGTCGCGTAGGCGGCCGTCCGTTCCATCGAAGATGCGCCGACGTTAAGTCAGGATTCCTGTTCGGCGGGCGGGCCGAAGGGCTGGTCGAAGATGACGCGGCGGAAGGCTTCGGCGAACTCGATTTCGCGGCCCTGCGCGGCCTGGCGGCCCATCATCTCGGCGAAACCAGCGGCTTCGGGCGGGATCTGACTGGTGTGGGCGAGTAAGGCCTGCCGCTTCAAGTGGAGTGCCTGCCCGATATCGACCCAGACGTTTGGGTTTGCGGTGCTGCCGAGCCAGAGTTCCTTTGTCTTGTGGGGTTCGAGCCCGTCCGCGAGCAGTTCGGGGAAGGTGAGGCGGTCGCGGGCGGTGGGGAAGACCGCATCAACCGTCGCATCGCCGCTGGCGCGATGGTCCGGGTGGTTCACGTAGTTATCGCTGATGAAGCGGTTGGTGGGGTCGAAGCAGATGACGGTGTGGGGGCGATAGGTGCGGATGAGGCGAGCGAGGTCGCGGCGGAGTGCGAGCGTGTGCTGGAGGTACCCATCGTCGTAGCCCATGAAGACGAAATTCGAGACGCCGAGAATGGCGCCGGCGGCACGCTGTTCGGCTTCGCGGATGGTGGCCAGCCGCGAGGGAGTCATCTCCGGATCGTCACTGCCTTTGTCGCCGCGGGTGACGATGACGTAGGTGACGGTACACCCGGCGGCGGCACATTTTGCCACGGTGCCGGCAACCATGAACTCTGCGTCGTCGGGATGAGCGACGACGACCATGGCAGACGGCGGGGCGGCGGGTTCACTCTCGGGCATTACTGGACCTCTTGGAGATAGTTCGTGGTACGAGTCTAGCATCCCGGCGAGCGTGAGCTGGCGACAGAGCGTGGCGCGATTGGGAGTAGGATAGGCTCGTGGACCTGCGTGTAGTGCGGATGCGGCTCGAGGAAAATGAGGAGCGGTTGAGCCCGTTCGCCGCCCGTTCGAAACATGCCAAACGGAGAATTGCGGAAGAGCCGGCGCAGGTGCGCACCGCATACCAGAGGGACCGTGACCGCATCCTGCATACCAAAGCGTTCCGGCGCCTGAAGCATAAGACGCAGGTGTTTATCGCCCCGCAACAGGACCACTTCGTCACGCGGATGACGCACACGCTCGAAGTGGCGCAGGTGGCTCGCACGATCGCCCGTGCGCTCAACCTGAACGAGGACCTGACGGAGGCGGCGGCGCTCGGGCATGACATCGGCCACGGACCGTTCGGGCACGCGGGAGAAGAAGCGCTCGCCGAGTGCCTGCCCGAAGGTTTCCGGCATAACTACCAGTCGGTGCGTGTACTCGACGTGCTGGAGGGCGGGGGCAAAGGGCTCAACCTGACGCTGGATGTCCTCGACGCGATCGAGAAATCCAGCAAGGCGCGGGAGGACATCTTCGCTGAAGGCTGGGGAGTGCCCAATACCCTCGAGGGGCAGGTCGTGAAGACCGCCGATGCCATTGCTTATGTAAATCATGACATCGGCGATGCCGTGCGCGCAGGACTGTTGACGGAACGTGACCTGCCTGACGCTGCGCAGAGCGAACTCGGCCGCACCAGCAGCGAGCGCCTGAACGCCCTCATCACGGACCTCGTGGAGGCGAGTTGGGGGGCCACAGGCGAGATGGACGCGGGGCCGGCCGTGATCCGCTTTAGCCCGCGCATTGATGCCGTGGCGAACGAGTTGCGCGAGTTCATGTTCCAGCGTGTGTACTTCTATGATCTGACGCGTGCGGAGGCGGAGCGCGCGAAGCGGGTGGTGATTTATCTGTTCCGCCATTTTGTGGCGCAGCCGGGCCGCATCTCGCTGGACTACTCGATCGCGAGCGACCCTGTAGAGCGGCGTGCGGCGGACTACGTCAGTGGCATGACAGACCGCTACGCGTTGCGCGTCGCACGGGAACTCGGCTGCGAGGACGCTGTCGGCTTCGGCATCTGACGTAACGCGCGGCAGCAGTAAAAGCTTGAGAAGCTATGCGGTGGCGTCTCCGAATGCGAGCTGGTCGCCGGGTTTGAGGCTGAGCGCCGCCCCGTCAGCCAACTCAATGACGCCATGCGACCCGCGGCCGCCGAAGGCGAGACCGACCCAGGGCCGCACGTGCCGGTGAACCCGCGTGACGCGGAGTTCGCGGTCGAAGAATGCAGCGTCGATGGCGAAGCGCATGAACATCATGTGGATCGAGCTACAGGGCTGGATAACGAGTGCTTCTCCCGATGCGGGCCGTCCGCGCAGCATCCATCCGCGGAATTTTGCCCCGAAACTCTCAGCGAGCGAAGCGTTCTCCGCGACGATTGCACCGGTGGTCACATTTCTAATTTCGATCATACGTGCGCTGTCTCCGGTTCGGGATGCGTTGCGGGCGCCACGGGCGTGCATCTGAGGTTCAGCGGCCCGATACCCACGCTATCCGCGGGACCAATGGAGGCCCACGCAGACGGCGCGCCATTGACGGTGGTGGTGTAGCCCGGCGCCAGGTGATGGAGCATGGGGCGGCCATCGCGAATCCAGACGCGTGCGTGCTCAGGGGCAACGCCTGGCATAGCCGGGACGATGAGATCGCACCCAGGACCCGAGCCGATGGTCACGGGAAAGGCGCCGAGCGGAGCCCGCGCGCCGATTTCGGCGATTTCGAGCACGAACGGGTGGCTGCCGTTCGCCTTCGCCACATCCGCGAATGCGGAGTCGGCGGGCACTGGGGCTGTGTCCAGCTCGGCGAACGACGGTGACCAGTGTGTGGTCCTGGGACGGCGCCTGCGCCATGCGTAAAGGACGATAAGCAGACCTGCCACGACGGCGGCGGCACCAGCGCCGATGACCGGTGCGGCGATCGAGGCTCCCGCGTGACTGCTGGATGGGGTCGCAGTTGGTACAGGCGTGGCCGTAAGGGCCGGAGAGGGCTTGGGTTGCAGCTCTGCAGCAGCCGCCGGGCTCGTATACGTGCGTTCGGCGGTCCCGCTGAGACTGCCTCGATCGAGCTGGACTGCCAGCGTGTGCGCGCCCGAGCCGGCGCTGGCGTTGCTCTGCGCGGTCACCACGATCTGGCTGCGAAGGAGTTGTTCGAGCGAGGCATAGATGGAAGCCACGCCAGCTGCATCGGGCGAGGAGAAGAATTTGCCGCCCGAACGTGCTGCGACATCCTGGAGGTAGGGTTGGTCCACCTGTGAACCGACGCCGATGACATAGACGAGCGTACCTGCGGAAGCGACAGACTCGAGCGAGCTATCACGGGTGGCCGAAGAGACGCCGCCGTAGTCTTCTCCATCGGTCAGTAGGATGATCGCGCGCCGGGAGGCGTCCGATTTGGTGGCGAGCGCCGACGATTGAGCGACCGCATCGTAGAGCGCAGTGTTGCCGCCGACCTTCAGGCCCGAGACCGCGGCCGTGAGTGCGGCCTTCTCGGTGGTGAAGGGCTGGGCAACGGTGACCTTATCCGCGAAGCCAATGATGGCCGCCGAATCCTGCGGAGCGAGCGAGCTGATGAGCGTGGTGACGGACTGCTGCACCGAAGTGAGCCCGCCACCCGCCATGCTCCCGCTGGTATCGATAGCGAGGACGAGCGCCAGGGGCAGGCTGGCGTCGCTGGCGGAGGTGACGGAATCGATCGTGAGCGGCTTTCCGTCTTCGGTGACGTGGATCGCGACTCCCGAGCCAGCCGCGACGGGGAGGCCGCCTTCTTCCGCCGAAAGCGTGATCACAATGCGCGGGAACGCGGTCTCGCTCACGGATGGGATTGTGACGTTAATGCCATCGGCTGCGCTGGCCACGGGCGCCCGGCCTATGAGCATCGCGGAGGCCACAATGAAGCAGCACAACAACGCGTGGAACGTCGTGCGGCTCATCAAGCGGCGGGCTACAGCGGGAGAATGTGGCATAGGTGTGGCTCAGCGAATGAGGTAGCTGCCTCCCGTCATGAATAAGATCGCAACGGCGATGGCGAGAAAGGGCGTGAACGCTACCACGTCTTTCCGGCGGCGGAGCCGCGCAAGGAGCATGACTCCCGCGAACGCGCCACCCATTCCGAAAGTCAGCACGAGCATCATGAATACGCCATGGAGCCCCGCTGCGAGGCCAGCAATGATGCCCACCTTCACGTCGCCGAAGCCCATCGCGCCGCGCCCAAGAATGGCAGTGACGAGCAACACCGCAAAAGCGACTGCTCCGCCGGCGACCGCTTCCGTGAAGTCGCCCATGCCCAGGTGCGTAGAAAGGACTACCGCGGCGGCGGCCGCCGGGAGCACGACCACATTGGGGGCCCGTAGCGTACGGATGTCGTGCACGGCAACCCAGGCGAGGACGGCAAGGTAGGACGAGGCCACACACGCGCGGTACAGACCTGGTTCCTGGGTAGCGTTGGTGGCCAACAACACCAGTCCCGCGAGGACTGCGGCGGAGGCCAGCATCCAAGTGCGGGAGGTGGTCCATGACAGCGCGGGCAGCGCTCGGGCGGTCATTTCGAGAGTGTCCCGAAGAAGTGGACGAAATTGAGGATCGAGGGCACGACGACCACGGCCCCCATCGCTGGCATGAAGCAGAGCGTGAGCGGGATGGTCATTAACACAGGCGCCCGCTGGGCCGCTGTCTGGGCGCGCTCGCGGCGCGCGGCGCGTAGTTCGTCGGCCTGAAGCCGCAGTACATCGCCCATGGTTGTGCCGAGTTCTTCGGACTGGCTGACTGCGGCGGAGAGATTGATGAGATCTGGCAGTCCGCTGCGTTGTGCGATATACGCGAGGGCCTCGCGCCGCGGCCGACCCAACCCGACCTGGCGGAGGTAGGTGGCGAACGTTTCGGAGATGGGGCCGGTCATCTTCTCGGTCACGAGGGCGAAAGCCGCATCGACCGCAATTCCGGCTTCGACGCATGTGACGAGCAGGTCGAGCGCATTGGGCAGTGCGAGCATGATCGCCTTCTGGCGGCTCTTCGCTTTACGCCGTAGCAGCATGTACGGCAGGGCGGCGCCGAGCCCTACCACGGTCACCACGAACAGCACGGACTGAAGGGGACTGAGGCTGCTGGACGTCGAGACGGTGTAGAAGGCGAAGGCGATAGCGAGACCCGCTGATAAGGCCCAGCAGGCGAGGAAACCCTGGAGCGACCACGGCTGGTCGGCGGCCAGGAGCATCTGGTTGACGTGGCTCACGAGATTGTGGGGAAGCAGGCGGCCGATGCTGCGGCCGCTTGCGCGCACGAGCGGAAGGAGCAAACGACGGCCGGGGCCGGCCTCGAGCTGGCGAACGCGCACATCGTGCACGGGCGCCCCACCGAGCCGGCGCGCAACCGGGTCTTCGCGCGGGCGTGCGACATACAGCACGGTGAGCGTTACGGCCCCAAACACGAGCATGAAAATGAGCATCAGCATGGCTTATACCTCAATTTGCCCAAGACGCCGGATGAGCCAGAGCCCGACGAGTTCGAAGGCAATCCCGATCCCAAGGGCGATATGGCCGGCGCCGGTGTGAATAAGCAGACTCCCCATTTGCGGATTCATGAGGCTGAACATCGCGGCGACGCCTATCGGGAGCAGCGCCACGAGGTTGCCGGTGAGCCGTTGACGTGATGTGAGGACGCGGACTTCGCGCTGGATCTTGGCACGCTCGCGGATGGTTTCCGTCACGGTGCCGAGGATCTCGGACAGGTTCCCGCCCACCGTCCTCTGGATGAGGATGGCCGTGACGGCGATGTCCAGATCGGGGCTACCAACGCGGTCGCTGAGGCGCGTGAAGACGACTTCAGCGTCGGCGCCGAGTTGAAGATCGCGCAGGGTGCCCTGGAGTTCGGTCCCCAGTGGCGCGTCGACCTCGTCGGCAGCATGGGCGAGCGCCTGCAGGAGCCCGGTACCGGCGCGCAGTGACTTCGAGATCGCCGAGAGGGCGTCGGGCAGCTGCTCTTCGATCGCGACCAGGCGGCGCGCGCAACTCCGGCGGACGTACCAGGGCGGGATGAGCCATCCCGCAAGCATGCCGCCGAGCGCGGCGAGCATGACGGTCCAGCCGGGCAGGGAGAGCACTCTGACGACGATCACGGCGGCGAGCGCGGTGACCACGGCGGCTGCGAGCCGGATGCCAAGGTATTCATTCACGCGGAGGGGCTGGCCGGCACGCTCGAGTTCGGCAGCCATTTTACGCCGCGAATCTTCCGAAAGCGGGAGCATGTCCACAAACGGGATGCGGCTGTGCTGACGGCGCAGCGCAACAGCGTGTGGTGCCGGCGCGGCCGTGATGGCGCCGCCGCCGAGCCGGACACGCACAGCTTCGCGCCGCGCGGTCGCCCCACTAGCCGCGAACACCG
>JAFKFP010000138.1 GCA_017308185.1 bacterium
ATATCCGCGCTTTCATCGAGCGCCACAATGAAAATCCCAGGCCATATCGATGGACAAAGTCAGCTGACGAAATCCTCGCATCCGTCAAACGCTTCTGCCAGAAAACTCAGCAGACCTTATGCCACGAATTTTAGATTCACCTGACTAGGCTGAGATGAGTTGGGATTGGATCATCATCGTCGTCATGGCCGGGCTTGTCCCAGCCATCCACGTCTTTGAAGCTTTTGAAACGCGGATGCCCGGCATAAAGCCGGGCATGACGGAGTAGGTTCGATGCATCGTGCTCGAGCCGGATGCAATGCAATCGTCATTGCGAGCGAAGCGAAGCAATCCAGAAAGTCGCACAGCAAAAGCTGGATTGCTTTGTCGCTAGCGCTTCTCGCGATGACGGAAGAGGTGGGCGACGATGATCGATCACGTTTCGCTTGCGGTCAGCGATCTCGCGCGAGCCGTCGCGTTCTATGAGCGGGTGTTTGCGCCGCTCGGCCTGACGAAATTGGTTGTGCGCGAAAGAATGATCGGATTCGGAAAGAGCTATCCCGAAGTCTGGATCAATCTCCGTGACGGCATGACGCGATTGCCGCCCGATAGCGGTGCGCATATTGCATTGCGCGCGAGAACGATCGCCGAAGTCGATAATTTCCATGCGGCGGCGGTGGCCGCCGGCGCGATGTCGGAAAGCGCGCCCTCGCTGCGTCCGCACGATCGCGTGCGCTACTACGCGGCATTCGTCGTCGATGCCGACGGCAATCGCATCGAAGCGGTCACGTTTCCCCAAGGCTGAAGCCGGCAGGATTGCGTCTTGTACGAACGGAAACGATATGAGCAGGCATATTGCTTCCCTCACTTGCTCGGATCGCTACCGCGCCGCCGCCTCTTGTTCGAGCGCGCAATCTGGCGTCGGATGGTTCGCCAGCGCCGCCTGCACTTCCTTTTGCGCAGCGACGAACTGCGCCTTGAAGTCGGCATTGGTGTGAAGCTGCGCCACCACCGCGGCCGCCACCACGCGGCCGGCGTTGACGTCGCTTTGCCAATGCACGCCGCAGACAACGCGGTTCAGGCCGAACTGATAGCCGCGCTGGATGATCGCGTCGGCCTTGTCCGGCACCATTTCCGCGAGGATCAGCGCCCACGCCCAGCCGTAGGCCGAATGCCCGGACGGATAGGAGCCGTCCTTGCGCAGCTTCTCCTCATCTTGCGGATAGCAAGAGATGTCGTTGGCGGCGACGAACGGCCGCGTCCGGTTGTATTTAATCTTCGCCTTGTAGGTAGCGAGCCCGGCATCGACCAGCGTGCGTCTTAACAGCATGTTGAGGTGCGGCGTTGCGGTGGGCGAGATGGTGATGCCGAGCGTGCAGGCAAAGACCTCGACCGGAGCGGGTCCGCGGTGGCCTCGCGCTCGCCGGGAACAGGCAGGCCGTCGATGCCGATCGGGTTCGGCCGTGTCCATGTGCCTGATGCGTCGATCACCGCGCGGCAAGGATTCGATGTTCGCCCTCCTTGTCCTCGCAGCGGACGACAAAGGGAGAACTTTCCCTGCCCTCGTTGGAAACCTTGTCATGTCCCTGCCGCGTCACGGCCGTGACGGTCGCGCCGAGCTTCAGGTTGCGGCAGTTGGAACTGCAAAACCGCCGGGAAAACGGAGACCGCCAAGCCACTGAACTTTCCAGCTCAGATGAGGCCGAGCGCCACACCGCCCGCCGCGGTGAGCACCACGACGATCCAGGGCGGCGTTTTCCAGACAGTGAGCAGGACGAATGCGGAAAGCGCGAGCGCGAAGTCGTAGGGTGTGAGGATCGCGCTGCGCCAAACCGGATTGTAGAGGGCTGCCGCGAGGATACAGACCACTGCCGCATTCGTCCCTCGCATAGCCGCCTGCGCCAACGGCCGTGACG
>JAFKFP010000085.1 GCA_017308185.1 bacterium
CTCCTCCACCATCGGCGCGGCGAACTTCATGGTCACCATGTTCCGCATGCGCGCCCCTGGTATGACCATGTTCCGCATGCCCATCTTCTGCTGGACCATGATGGTCACCTCAGTCCTGCAGCTCCTGGCGACCCCGGTGCTCGCCTCCGCCCTGGCCATGCTCTTCATCGACCGCAACTTCGGCGGCAGCTTCTTCGACCCGTCGGGCGGCGGCAACGCGGTGCTCTGGCAGAACGTCTTCTGGTTCTACTCCCACCCCGCCGTCTACATCATGATTCTCCCCGGCATGGGCATCATCTCCGAGGTCATCCCGGTCTTCTCGCGCAAGCCGCTCTTCGGCTACAAGGCCTTCGTCTTCGCAACCATGGCCATCGGCGGCCTCGGATTCAGCGTGTGGGCCCACCACATGTTCACCACGGGCGCCGTGCTGAGCCCCTTCTTCGCCTTCGTGACGGGCCTCATCGGCATCCCCACGGGTGTGAAGATGTTCAACTGGATCGGCACCATGTGGCGCGGCTCCATCAGCTTCACCACGCCGATGCTGTTCGCTGTCGGGTTCCTCAGCATGTTCCTCATCGGAGGCATCAACGGTGCGTTCTCGGCCGCCGTGCCGGTCGATTTCGCGCTGCACGATACCTACTTCGTCGTCGCCCACATCCACTACGTGCTCTTCGGTGGGAGCGTCATGGCCGTTTTCGCCGGGCTCTACTACTGGTTCCCAAAGATCTGGGGCCGCAAGCTCAACGAGAGCCTGGGCAAGATGCACTTCGCGCTCATGTTCACCGGTATGAACCTCGCGTTCTTCCCCATGCACCTGCTCGGGCTCGATGGCATGCCCCGGCGCATCGCCACCTATGCGACGGGCAACGGCTGGGAGCCGCTCAACTTCATCTCCACCGTCGGGGCATTCATGATCGCTGTCTCAATGCTCCCGTTCATCTATAACGTCGTCGCCGCCTTCCTCCGGCCCAAGGATCAACCTGATAACCCGTGGGAAGCCAACACTCTGGAGTGGGCAACCACTTCGCCGCCGCCGGTGCACAATTTCGACAGCCTGCCGGAGATTCACTCCGAGCGCCCGCTCTTCGATGCGCGCCACGGCGTAACCGCCGGTCACTAAGACCACCGACAAACAACTCATCCGGGAGGACCTGGGAGCATGGCCGCACAAAGCGTCTCGCAACCCCACCGAGAGGAACTGAGCAATGCAATGCTCGGGTTCATCCTCTTCATCGCATCAGAGGTGATGTTCTTCGGCGGCCTTTTCGCTGCCTACTTCATCGCCCGTGCTGATGCCCCCTCGTGGCCCCCCACCGAGTTGCTCTCGCCACAACAGATCGCGAATGGCGTCGAGCTGCATCTCGAGGTGCCGCTTGCCGCCATCGCGACGGGCATCCTGATCTTTAGCTCGTTCACCATGCAGTGGGCGGTCTCGCAGATTCGTAAAGGCAACCGTACCGGCCTCATCTGGGGGCTGTTTATCACCATCGTCCTCGGCGCCATCTTCCTCACGATGCAGATGTACGACTACACGCAGTTGCCGTTCCGCGCGAGTGACACCATCTTCGGGACTACGTTCTTCACCCTCACCGGCTTCCATGGCGCCCACGTCACCGGCGGCGTCATCTTTATGATTGTCATCCTTTTCCGGGCGCTCGGCGGACAGTTCTCCTCCGACCACCACGAGGCAGTCGAAGCAGTGTCGCTCTACTGGCACTTCGTCGATGTGGTCTGGATCGCCCTGTTCACGACGCTCTACATCATCCGCTAACGGCGCGGCCGCATTCACTCGAGGGAGACCAGCATGGACCAGCACAGCACAGAACATGGGACGGACGGCGAACAGCCTCCGATCCACCTCCCGGACCCGAGCATCTGGCCGCTCATCCTGGGCGTCGCCGCCCTCTGTGTGGGAATTGCTCTGGTGTTCTGGACTCGGGAACGCGACAACTCGTTCTCAGGTCCGGCACTCGGCGCATCCTTTGCCCTCCTCATGGCCGCCGTCGCCGGCTGGGCCTGGCAGGACGGCCGCATGAAGAAGCAGGCCGAATCGCACGAGCACAGCACCTCGCGTGATGCCCGCTACACACAGGTCGTCACCTTCGCAATCCCCCAGGGCCGGCTCGACGCCGCACAGAACGGTGGCATCCTCGATGCCATCCAGGGCAGCGGCAGCGGCCTGCGCGACCTCGCCGGGTTCCAGGACCTGCGCATCATCGCTGCCCCGGCCGATAGCGGCCCCTCTCAGGTCATCGTCGAAACCACGTGGTCCGGCCGCGAAGGCCTCGCGACATATGAAGAGACTCGCCAGACCATGCTCGACTTCATCGCCGACCATCCCGAGGACGTCGTCCCCGGCTCGCCGCAGATCTTCGATATGCAAGTGGTGCGCGACACCAAGGACATGGGCTTCCGGTTCGGTGTCGGCCCCGCCGTCGCCGTGTTTGGCGCGCTCATCATCGGCGGGTTCTTTATCGGCGCCGGCCTGAACCTCTTCAGCCACGATAAGAAGACCGAAGCAGTCGCCCCCGGCGGCAGCGCCACGCCGCAGGCAGCCGACAATGTCGTCATCGCGACCGATAACGCGTTCAGCCCCACGACCCTCACCGCGCCGCCAAACACCAAAGTCACCTTCATCATGAAGAACGAAGGCAAGTCCATCCACAACCTCCACTTCTTCACTGATTCCAGCGCTTCCACGACGCTCGCAGACGGCGCCGGCAGCAGCGACAGCGCCATCAAGGGCGGCGAGACCGAGACCCTCACGTTCACCACACCCGGTGTGGGCACCTACTACTTCCACTGCGACTATCATCCCGACCAGATGAAGGGCAACCTCGAAGTCAAAGAAGGTGCGCCAGTGCCCGGTGGCGGAGCATCCGCAGGCGGCGGTGCGGCCTCTGGCGGAGGCTCAGCGAGCAGCGGCCCCGTCAAGGTCAGCGCGACGAACGACAAGTTCGACAAGTCCGAAATCGATGTCAAGGCGGGCACGCCGGTTGAAGTTGACTTCACCAACAACGATGCCACGCCGCACAACATCCACTTTTACACTGATTCGAGCGCCTCGACCGACCTCGCTCCAGGCTCAGGTAGCTCCGACAGCATCGTCAAGAAGGGCGAGACTGAGAAGCTGACCTTCACGGTCCCGAAGCCTGGCACCTATTACTTCCACTGCGACTTCCACCCCGACACGATGAAGGGCAAGCTCGTCGCCTCCTAGTTCCGAGCGGAGTCACTGCAATGCAAAGGCCCCGGCAGATGCTGCCGGGGCCTTTGTTTCACCGCACACTGCCACTTGGGATGTGCTATTCGAACGCACCATCCGCGAGCAGCTCAACGAACTCCTCTTCGCTCAGGCCTACGAGTTCCCGGTACACGTACTCGTTGTCGCCGCCGAGCAGCGGAGCTGCCTTCGTCAACTCGCTCGGTGTCCCGGAAAGCCGGAAAGCGGGCCCGTCATAGCTGCGCAAACCCATCGTGGGATGTTCGAGCATCCAGTAGTGCTGGCGATGGGCGATCTGTGGGTCGCTACGCATGGCCTCTGGCGAATTCACAATCCCGCACGGCACACCGAACTTCTGAAAATGCATCATCAACTGTTCGGTCGTGAGGCGTTCCACCTTGGGCGTGTCCGGGCTGTCGTCCGGGTCGTCTGGCTCCGGATGCGCAGGGTCGAGCGTCACGTCCTCGATCCACGCCTGGATATGTCTGTCGATCTCCTTCTGTTCGTTGAGGCGCTGCCAACGGCGGCGCATCCGTTCGAGGTCGCACCAGTCCGGCCGCCCGAGGGCAGCCTTGAAGCCGTCCCACTGCTTCTCGGTAAAGCATGCAAGGACGATGTAGCGGCCGTCCTTACAGCGGTAGCACCCGTGTGGAGCGGCCTCCGGGTCGCGGTTGCCCATGCGCGTCTGTTCGTGACCGTTGGCGGTCCAATCGAGGATGGCAGTGCCCAGCCCATGAACAGCCGCTTCCATCTGCCCAAAGTCTATGAACTGGCCCTGCCCGGTCCGCCGCCGGTGGTCCAATGCCGCAATCAGCGCGATCGCGGCGAAGTGCGGCACCAGGAAGTCTGTGTAGGCGATGCCGGTGCCTATCGGCGGTTCGTCCGCCCAACCCGTGAGATGGTTGTAACCCGCCGCGGCCTGCAGCACGTGCCCATAGCCCATGTAGCTGGACCACCGGCCTGTCTGGCCGTAGAGGGGCATCGAGATCATCACCAAATCATCGCGGCCCTCTGACAGCGAGGCATAATCGAGCCCGAAACGAGCCATCGTGCCGGGCGTGAATGATTCCGTGACGACATCACATTCCCTGATAAGCCGCTTCACCAGTTCAGGCCCGCGCGGATGCTTGAGGTTGACCGTCATGCCAAGTTTGGAGCTGTTGAAATTGGCATAGTAACCCGAGTTGTCGAGGCCCGGCTGGTCGTTCACGAAGGGCGGCACGCGCCGCAGCGCTTCCGGGTATGTGCTCGACTCGATCCGGATGACCTCCGCTCCCTGGTCTGCCAGGTACTTCGATACCGTTGGCCCCACGCCCACCCACGCGAAGTCAGCCACACGGAGGCCTTCGAAGGGCTTCTTCCATTGCATTTCGTCCGGCTCGCTCATCAGATCACCATCCTCGCCCGCAGTCGGCGGAGCTCGGCATCATCCTTGCCCAACAGCCCGCCATACACGTCATGGTTATGTTCCCCTACGTGGGGCGCACGCCCTCGCTGCTGCCACGGTGTGGCTTCCAGCCTGAACGGCGCCCCAGGGTAGATGAATGACTCGCCAAGGTCTTCGTGCTGTACCCGTATCCAGAACTCGCGGTCCGCAAGGTGGCCGTTCTCCACGATCTCATGCGGGCTCAGCACTGGCGCCCAGCCAGCCGCCCGTGCCTGCGCCTCACGCACCAGGTCGTCTTTCTTGCGCGTCTTGCAGAATGCGTTGAGCGTCTCTTCCACGTAGTCGCGGTCGCTGTCGCTGAGCGGCTGCAGACTCGTGAGTTTCGCGCGCCAGGCCGGGCTGTCGAGCCCCCGCGCCTCGCCGCTTTCCGCGAGCCAGTCGATGATCCTGTCCGCGCCCGGGCCGATGAGCCCGCCCACCTGGAGTGCCGTCAGCCACCCGTCGCTCGCCTCGAACAGGTAGCGCGCACCGTACTGCCCCGCGTTGTTTCTGCGAATTCCCGGCCGAATAGGATTAATGCCGCGGATATCCCACGTCTGCTGGGTGTTGTCCATCGCGTTCGCCATGGCCTCCTGCATCGAAACATCCACGTATTGGCCACGGCCGTCGTTCACACCACGTGCGTACAGCGCGATCATGGCGCCGACACCAGCCTGTGCGTTCACCTGTGCATACGCCTGCGGCGCGGTCGTACGTACCGGGCCCTTCTCCATGTCCCCGTTGAGGTACATATGCCCGCCGAGAGCGGAAGCCACAATGTCCGTCGCTTCGAGATCGCGGTACGGGCCCGATTGTCCGAAGTTCGTGATGCTCAACATGATGAGGCCCGGATTGAGCGCTGCGAGTGATTCGTAACCGAGCCCGAGCGAGGCCATGTGCCCCGGCCTCGCCGTCTCGATGAGGATGTCGCTCTTTAGTACCAGCTCGCGGAACAACTCGCGGCCGGGCTCGAGTCGGAGCTCGCAGGTGACCGAGCGCTTGCCGGCGTTCATGGCCCACCAGTAGATGCTCGTGTCGGGGCCTTCGTCGCCGCGGAAAAAGGGACCGTTATGCCGTGTCGGGTCACCCTCGCGCGCCTCGACCTTGATGACATCGGCGCCCAGCTCGCCGAGGAGCCGCGCGCAGAGTTGCCCCTTCTCGTCGGCCAGGTCTAGGACACGGTAGCCGGAGAGAGGCCCCTGAACGTGCGGCAGGGGTACTGAAGCTTCGTTAGCCATGGGGAAGTTCTACCCGTTCCACGGCTCACCATCAATCGAGCGCCACATCACCCGCCGTAGGACAGTGCCGCGCGCCGCCCCTGCGTGGGGCCGTAAAGGTGTGTCACTCGCCCGCAGCCAGGAGCGCCTCGGACGGGTTCGACACGCCATCGAATTCCCCATCCAATCCTGCCTCTATCCGTTCGAGGAGCCGCTCCAGTCCCCATCGCCGCGTCGCCGAGACAACAGCGACGTTTCGCGGGGGCGCGCCCGCGCCGTGAATAATTGCTCGCGCGTCATCGAAGTCCGCTACGGGGTGACCGTTTTCATCGGTGAGCAAATCAAGCTTGTTCAGCGCGAGGAGCATCGGGCGGCCCTCTGCACCGATTTCGCGCAGCGTGCGCTCGACCGCCTGCGTTTGCTCATACGCGGCCGGGTGCGAGATGTCGATGACGTGCACCAGCAGATCAGCCTCCGCCACCTCTTCGAGCGTCGCCCGAAACGCGGCCACCAGGTCAGTCGGCAGCTTCTGGATAAACCCCACTGTATCGGTCAGAAGCACCACTTCACCCGAAGGAAGCCGCAGCCTCCGGGTGACCGGGTCCAGCGTGGCGAATAGCTTATTCTCGGCCAGCACGTCAGCCCCCGAAAGCGAACGCATCAGCGTTGATTTGCCGGCATTCGTGTAGCCCACGAGCGTCACAACGGGCATCCCGTTTCGCGCTCGCCTGCGCCGGTATTGAGCGCGCTGCGACCGTACGTCTTCCAGCTCCCGGCGAATGCGCGCAATGCGGTTGTTGATCAGCCGCCGGTCGGTTTCAATCTGCGTTTCCCCCGGTCCGCGGGTGCCGATAGCGCCCTCCATGCGCTCGAGATGCGACCACTGCCCGGCCAGGCGCGGCAGAAGGTACTGGAGCTGCGCCAATTCAACCTGCAGCCGCCCTTCTCGCGTGTGCGCGTGCGTCGCGAAGATATCGAGGATGAGCGCCGTGCGGTCGAGCACTTTGCCGCCTATCGCCCGTTCGAGGTTGCGTTGCTGGGATGGCGAAAGCTCGTCATCGAATATCACGACGTTCGCGTCGAGTTCACGCCGGGCTTCCGCAACCTCCTCGACTTTCCCTTTGCCGATGTAGGTCGCCGGGTTCGGGTGCTCGATACGCTGCGTGGCCTGCCCCACGACTTCGGCGCCAGCGGTGCGCGCGAGTTCCCCAAGTTCCGCGATCGACTCCTCGACCGGCAAGAGCGCGCCGAAGGTCTCCGCTGCCACGAGGAAGGCCCGCTCGGTCGCGGGCTCAGTGGAATGCATACGCCGTGCCATCTCCTCTACTGTATCAGGCGGGCGTGAATGCCGGCTGAAACCGTTGCAACGGTAAGCCAGGCAGGTGGATAGCCTGACAGGCCGATGCGTGCGTGTCACCATGGGAGCGTGATGGCAGTCCCGTCCGATAGCAGCGAAAGCGATGCAGATCGCCTCACGATGACCGAGAGCACCCGGCGCGAGATCGCCGCGATGGGCCTCGACGTGCCTCGCACTGCCGACGGAGAGTTGATCGAGGTAGTCCCAGATGAGGACGCCCGTGAGATGCTCATCGTCTGCCTCCGCGCCGACGGCCCCTCCTACTTCGACGACGATGTCATTGGTGAATGCGACCGCTGCCACATGGCCGTGCGTCACAGGCCCCACGTGCCGCTCGGGGTCATCCCCATCTGCATGATCTGCTTCGCTGCCGAGCGAGCCCAGCAGGGCAAGCCGGGTATCGAGGACCTGCTCCGAAATCGGCACTAGCGCCGATTCAAGCCATCACCAGTGCCTCAAACTCCTCATCCGAGACCGTCTCCGGCACGGCCGAACCAAAGCCGTAAGAAATGCGGGGGACGGTGGTCGGCCCCACCAACGGCAACCGGCCAAGGTTCACGAGCCGTCGCAGTGCGTGGTCTGCGCAGTACGGGTCGTGCAAGATCGGCATGCCCAGGCGCGTCCGGAACACGGAGCGCGCTCGCGGCACGGGGCCGCTGAATAGTTCGCGCTCCCACGAAAGCAGGAACGCCATAGACCGGTCGAAAGCTTCCTGCGGAAAGCGGCGCGGAATTTCGCGCAGCAGTTGCAGTGCCAGTGTGTCTGATGGTCCTGCGAGGTCGAGGTCCTCTACCTCCGGAGCCGCATCCGCTGCCGGCGACGGCCAGTAGACCCACCGTCCGTAGATCTCGCGCAGCAACTCGCCCACGGCCGTCCCGCGGCTCCAGCCAGGGGCAGCATCTGAGGGCGGTTCTTGCATCTGGGCGAGGGCGCCGGCGAGTTGCGCGGCGCCCGCGTTCGACTCGTCGCTCAGGTCACACACGTCGTCACGCGGCTCCACCAGGAGGAAGCTGTTTGCGTAGCGCGCACCCCAATCGATAGCCAGTCGGCGCTCCGTATCCTCCATCCTCCGCAGCGCAATCACGATAGTGAGCGCGCCATCGTCCACCTGCCGGCGCGTCCGGACATACCGATCCCACAACGGCGACCCAAGCACAGAGGGTGATGACGGGCGTGCCCGGCGGGGCCGCTGGTCCAACGGCACGTCGTAGACGACGCCTCGCGCAGACCCGGCGAGATCCTGCAGCGCCCGCATGAAAAGGCTGCGGGTGCGATTGGCTGCCTCGCCACCTGGCGCTGCTGCGGCCGCTGGCCGCGACTCGTGCTTCCTGACGTTGATCGACATCGTCTTGCGAAGAGTACACCCCTGCACAAGGGGCGCAGGTAAACTCGAGCCAGTCGTTATGCACTTGCGAGCCCACGCGCCTGCCCATTAGCCATTACGGTGCCTGCCGAGGCCTAAGTTAGGTGGGAAAGGAGCGTGCCATGCAAATTCAGGAAATTCGCGAACACATGCCCGTCGTCTGCTCGAAGGGCGGCCAGTTCGGCACTGTCGACCAGGTCCAGGATGGGACCATCAAACTCACCAAGGACGACAAGGGCCAGCACCACTGGATCCCGCGCAGTTGGGTTACGAACGTCGACAACAAAGTCCACGTCGACCATCCGGGAGATCAGGCGATGCGCGAGTGGATGACATCGCCGCCCGCCGCGGCGTGACCCACTAGCGCTCCGGGACAGGAAGGATCAGGCGCGACGGATGAGTCCGACCGAGATGAATCGTCGAATGAGAGGCGATATCGCTGGACTCAAAGAACGGGAAGTCGCTGTTTGAGATCACCGCCCGTATCCGGTGCCCGCGTTTGAACACGTTGGCCACCGCCCAGATTTCGATATCGAACTCGTAGATCCGGCCCCGCTCCAGCGGGGCCGGGTTTTCATGCGAGTTCACGTGGCTGGCCTTGAGTGCTCCCGTGTTGAGCAGCCGTGAGCGGCCGTCAGGCCCCACGTCACAGAGACGCACGCACCAATCTACGTCCGGCGCGTCCGTCTCGGCGTACACAACAAGCCGTGCGCTCCCGATCACCTCTACGTCCTCTTCGAGTGGCTGCGTCGAAAACGTGAGGGCCGCTTGTTCAAACGGCCGCTGGTCACGTTCATCGCGGCAGGTCTTGTTCGGCATCGCCGGGTCATGGCTGATGCGCACTTCGTCAGCAGGCCCGGGCATCGTCGTCAGCAGTCCATCGTTCAGTGAGTCTGCGCCGCTGCCCGGCCCTGCCGCGAAGTACAACGCGACCTCATTGCACGGGACGGGCCACCGGGGCTCGTCCACCCATCTCTCGGCTCCGTAGACGTAGAGTCGTACCGGCGGCTCATCGAGCACCCCGTTCTCGTCGCCGCGGAGGTAGTGGTCGAACCAGCGTCGTTCGAGGGCGTGGATCTCGCCGTCGCCAGCATCGCGCGGAGAGCCATGCCAGCCCGGACCCACGATGAGCCGCTTCGGCGCCGTCACGCCTTCGTGCGCTGCCAGCGTTCCTCGAATGAAGTGGTCGTACCACACCCCACCGTGGAACGTGGGGATGTTGATCTCATCCAGCCGGCGGAGGTAACTCCGCTCCTTCCAGAACGAGTCGTAGGTCTTATGCCCGTACAGCTCCGCGAGCCAGTCGAGGTTGAAGGGGCTCCTTCCCTCCGCGATGCGTTCTGCGTACCGTGCATACCGCGACTCATACACGGACCGCTTGAGCTCGTAATTGCTCGAGGACAGGTCGCCGGGCGGCTGCGGCGAGATGCGCTCCTGCATGCCTGTGCACCAGCCGATGCGGTTCTCCCATCGGAACACGCCTCCCACGAACCACTGGTCGAAGTAATAGTCCGCAGGATGCATGTTCACGAACATCGCGTCGAGGTGTGGCGGGTGGGTGACAGCTGCCTGGTAACAATAAATGGCCGCGGCGGATATCCCGGTCATCCCGACGTGGCCGTCGCACCACGGCTGCTCCGCCACCCACTCGACAGTGTCGTACCCGTCGAAGGGTCCGCCTTCGATGTTGTAGTAGTCGTACACGCCTTCTGAGAAGCCTGTTCCACGTACGTCGCTCACCACCAGCGTGTAGCCGGCATCGAGCAGCGGCCCCAACGGGCTCAGCATCATCGGCAACTCCGCGCGCGATTCCGGCCACCGCAATGGGGGCGGCGTCGCTGGGCGCCCATCGCTCAAAAGCGCTGCACCCGCCATCTGCCCACTCTTGAGGTACGGCGTGCGCATGAGGATCGCTGGCTGCGGTCCCTCGCGGTCTGAATAGTAGATGTCCACTGCCAGGCGGATACCATCGCGCATCGGCACGAATACGTCGCGTTCAACCTTCATTGGCCCCTCCCCGCATCGGCTCCGCGGTCTCGGCATGGACGACCGAACCGCGCGTATGCGACCGAAAGCCGCCTCCTCGGTACGATAACCGTGTTATGGCAGAACAGCGAGATTTTGGGGCGGCCAGTTATGTCGCCGCCGAGGCCCTCGGCCAACCCGGCCAGCGGCGCTTCCGCGTCAGGGCCCTTAATGAATCCGGCGAAGCCGCCACGCTCTGGCTCGAAAAAGAACAGCTCAACGCACTCGGTGACGCCATCGAGACGGCGTTGCGCGCCGAATCCTATCAGTATCAGCGCCAGCCGCTCGATGACCGTGCCCCCGACCCCGTCCTGCCCCTCGACGCAGCCGTCGAAATGCAGATCCAACAACTCTCCATGGGCATCAATCGCGATGCCCAGCAAGTCGTCATCATCGCAAGCGACGGCGACCCCGATGAACTCGCAACGAGCACCCTCACGGTCGCGTTCGACTACCGCCGCGCATACGAGCTTCGCCGTCAGATCACGGATACCGTTGCAGCGGGCCGCCCGTTATGTCCGCTCTGCTCCGCCCCGATGGACCCTTCTGGCCATGTCTGCGTTCGAAGCAACGGTCACCATCCCCACTAGTCTCGAAGGCAATGCACATGACCACATCCCGGCAGAATCATCCTGAGCCCAGCCGCTACCTCGAAATCTCCTCGGCATCCGATGTCCTTGCCGTGTTGGCCGCGGAGGGCCCGCAAGTCCTTTTTCTGCGCGACCCCTATTGCCCCATGAGCGCCGACGCAGATGTTGAGGTCGCGGCCCTCGGATACGGCGTCGCCGTCGTCGACGTCTCCGCACACAGCGACCTCGGGGCGCTCATCGCGCGCGAAACCGGCATCCGCCACGAATCGCCGCAGGTGCTTGTCATCAAAGACGGCAGGCCCGCCTGGCACGCGTCGCATTACGGCATCACCCGTGAGACTGTTTCCCGCGCGGTCGCCCAGGCCTCGGAGAAGCATTCAGCCTGACGGGGACTTGCCCCGGCCCGCGGCGCCCCACAGCATGGAACCAGGCGCAAAATCGGTATCCTTACGAGTGGCGGCGACGCCCCCGGAATGAACGCCGCGATTCGTGCCGCAG
>JAFKFP010000139.1 GCA_017308185.1 bacterium
CGAGCCGGCGCTGGCGCTCAGCGACCTGATGCGGACGTCGAGCGACGGCCGCGGCTACATCAATATCCTGGTCGCCGACAAGCTGATGTCGAGCCCGCGGCTCTACGCGACGTTCCTGCTGTGGCTGTTGTCGGAGCTGTTCGAGGAGCTTCCCGAGGTCGGCGATCTGCCCAAGCCGAAGCTGGCGTTCTTCTTTGACGAGGCCCACCTGCTGTTCAACGACGCGCCCAAGGCGTTGCTCGACCGGATCGAGCAGGTGGTGCGCCTGATCCGCTCCAAGGGCGTCGGCGTGTATTTCGTCACCCAAAATCCCATCGACGTGCCGGACAAGGTGCTGGGCCAACTCGGCAACCGCGTGCAGCACGCGCTGCGCGCGTTTACGCCGCGCGACCAGAAGGCGGTGAAGGCTGCGGCCGAGACGTTCCGGCCCAACCCCAAGCTCGACACCGCCAAGGTCATTACCGAGCTTGCCACCGGCGAGGCGCTGGTGTCGTTCCTCGAAGGCAAAGGCACGCCGGCGCCGGTCGAACGTGTCATGATCCGCCCGCCGGCAGCTCGCATCGGCCCGATCACGGCGGAGGAGCGCGCCAAGATCCAGAACGCGAGCCCGGTGAAGGGTAAGTACGACACCGCGATCGATGCCGAGTCGGCTTACGAGATGTTGCAGAAGCGCGTGGCGCAGAATGCGCAGCCCGGCGCGGAGCAAGGCGAGGCGTCCGGCGGCGGCGGTTTGCTGGGCGGCATCGGTGGCCTGCTCGGCGGCCTGTTCGGCACCAACCGGGCGCGCGGCCAGCGCTTAAGCACCACCCAGGCCATTGCCCGGCAGATCACCAGGACGGTCACCAATCGCGTCGCCGGCCAGATTGCCGCCGATCTCGGCAAGTCGATCGGCGGTTCAATGGGGGGCTCGGTCGGCCGCGCCATCGTCCGCGGCGCGCTCGGCGGCATTCTGCGGCGCTGACGGCGCGGTGGCGCATCGGCACCAATGGCAATTCGGCGACGCGACGATGCAGCGCATCGTCGAATCCGAAACGCCGATGTTGTCGCCGTTCGAAATCTTCCCCGACTGCACGCAGGCGCACCTGGATGCCAACCGCTCGTGGTTGCAGCCGCGCTTTCAGGATGGGGCGTCCGGCGGACTCATCATCGCGATCCAGAGCTTCCTCATTCGCCGCAACGGCCTCACCATCCTGGTCGACTCCTGCTCGGGCAACGACAAGGAGATGCGCGTGCGCCCGGCCTTCCACCGCGCGCAATGGCCGTGGCTGCGGGCGCTCGGCGCGGCAGGGGTGAAGCCCACGGATGTCGACATCGTTCTGTGCTCGCATCTGCATGTCGATCACGTCGGCTGGAATACGCGGCTCGACAATGGCCGCTGGGTGCCGACGTTTCCGAACGCGCGTTATCTGATCGGCCGGCGCGAGTTCGAGCATTGGAAAGCTGCGGGGCCGGCAGCGTTGGCGCGCACCGGCGATTACATCACCGATAGCGTGCTGCCGGTGTTCGAGAGCGGTCAGGCCGATCTGATCGGTGATGACCATGCGGTTGCCCGCGATGTCGCCGTCGAGCCCGCTCCGGGACATACGCCGGGGCAATTGATGGTGCGCGTCGGCTCGGGCCGGGAGCAGGCGATCCTGTGCGCCGACCTGATGCACCATCCCCTGCAAATCCGTTATCCGGAATGGAGCACTCGGTTCTGCGCCGACCCGGTTGCGGCGCGCGCCACGCGGATCAAATTCTTCAACGATCATGCCGGCACCGGCCGCCTGATCTTTCCGGCGCATTTCCCTCACCCGACCGGCGGCTCGATCGAGCGCGACGGCAAGGACTTCCACTTTACGTTTTTGGGCGAGGAGCGAAGCCTTTGGGCCTGAAGGTTTATAATTGT
>JAFKFP010000086.1 GCA_017308185.1 bacterium
ACATCAGATTGCGGGGAAGCTGAACGTCGCTGGTGAGGAATACCATGGCCGACCGGGAAGCAGCGCGGTGCTGAGCGAAACCCGCGTCGTGCGCGGCCATCTGATCGAACTTTTCAAGTTCAGCGAGCGTATCGAATTCGGCGACGACGGAGACGCCGCTGGTGCCGCCCGTGACAGAGGACCATACGCTGGTGGTGGCGTCGATGCCGCGTGCCTTCTGGTATTCGAGCGCCTCGGAGATGGCGGAGATGAACTCGCGGTGGCGGCCAGGCTGCACGTCTCCGCGCAGGGTGCGCATGTAGTGGCGCGGAGCCGTGGCATCCTCGCTGGAGATGAGGCCATCCGAGTGGTAGGCGAGGCGGAGGATTTCGACCTCTGAGTGTTCGTAGACCATCTGCGACCGCACAGCACGGCGAATCGCGGCGAAGCTCGCATCGCGTGCGGCTATCTCGGTGAACTTCTCGAGTTCTTCGAGCGTATTGAAATCGCTCGCGATGAGCACCCCATTGGTCTGTCCCGTCATGGCGCCCCAGATGCTCGTGCGCTGGCGGATGCCGCGGCCGTCCTGGTGCGCTGCGGACTCGCGCATGGCCGCCAGGAAATCGGCTGTCTTGCCCTGGGCGATGATGCCGGTGAGGATTCGTCGGTACATGTCGGCGCAGTTTAGCATTGCCCGGCGCGATTTGCCCATTTCGTGGGGGGCGGTGGGCGAGGTGCGTGTGCTATGGTTCGCGCCACAAACAGATGCAGGGAGTCCGATGCAATGAAGGCGATGGTGCTGCGCGATAGGCAGCTGGCAGTCGAAGAGGTTGAACGCCCAACGGCGGGGCCAGGCGAAGTGTTGGCACGCGTACTGGCGTGTGGGATCTGCGGGAGCGACCTGCATGCGGCCAAGTACATGGATGAGATGATGGCGAACGCGCAGCGCTCGGGCCGCAACGCATTCGAAGACTTCGACGGCAACGGCATCGTGATGGGCCACGAGTTCGTGGCCGAGGTGGTGGAGAGCGGGCCGGGTGCGGAGTCATGGAGCGCGGGGACGCGGGTGACGAGCATCCCGGTGCTGGTCGCGCCGCAATCGCCGAACGGGATGCTGGCGATCGGTTACGCAGCCGAGACCCCCGGCGCCTATGGCGAGTTCGTGCGCATGAGCGCGCCGCTGCTTCTGAAGGTCCCCGACAACCTCTCTGACGAGGTTGCAGCGACCACCGAGCCGTGCGCCGTGGGCCTCCACGCCGTGCGGCAGGGGAGGGTCTCGCCGAATGAGCACGTCGTGATCATGGGCGCGGGGCCCATCGGGCTGATGACGCTCATCTGGCTGAAGCACGACGGCGTGGAGCATGTGACAGTGAGTGACTTCGCTCCGGCGCGGCGGGAGCTGGCGAAGAACCTGGGGGCCGACCTCGTGGTCGACCCAAAGGCGCAGGATGTGCTCCAGGAGGTCTCGCGGGCGTGCGGCGGCGCGCCCCCGGTGGTGTTCGAATGCGTCGGTGTCGAGGGGACGCTGTCGCAGGCCATGGAGCTTGTGGAGCGCGGCGGGCGCGTGGTGGTCGTAGGCGTGTGCATGAAGCCAGACACGATACGACCGATGGTTGGCATCACCAAACAGCTGACGCTGCAGTTCGTGCTTGGCTATACGCCGGAGGAGTACGCCGAAACGCTGACGGCGCTCGGCGAGGGTCGCGTGGACACCTCGCCGCTGGTTACGCGGACGGTGTCGCTCGATGAGCTTCCGGCGGCGTTCGAGGCGCTGGCCAACCCGGCTGACTGCAAGATCGTGCTGCGCATGTAGCGGCCACCCGGCGGACGCCACACGGCGGTTGCCGGATGTGAGCGATCCTTGTCACCGGTCACAATGGGTCGTGCCGTCCTATGCTGGAGGAGCGAATTCGCGGAATTCAATCTGAGGGACGTGCGTGCGTATTTTCGTTGCAGGTGCGACCGGTGTTATCGGCCGCTACACGGTTCCGCTGCTGCTACAGGCAGGGCATGAAGTGACCGGGATAACACGGTCCGAGGAACGGGCGGCCGAGTTGGACCGCATGGGCGCGGGCGGGCGCGTGGTGGACATCTACGACCGCGAGAAGCTCATCGAAAGCGTGCGTGAGGCTCGGCCGGAAGCGGTGATGAACCTGTTGACGGACCTCGTCACGGGGAACTTCAGCGGCAATTCACGCATCCGCATCGAGGGGACGCGTAACCTGGTGGATGCTGCGAAAGCAGCCGGGGCGAGGCGCATGATTGCGGAGAGCCTTGCGTGGATCTACGCGGCAGGCGACGCGCCGGCGACTGAGGACGACCCCGTGGCGTTCGGCGAGGATTCGCCGCGCGGGGAGAACCTCGAGGCAGTGCGGATATTAGAAGAGCAATCCGGCGAACTGCCCGAGTGCGTCATCCTGCGGTACGGGGCGTTGTACGGACCCGCGACTTTCTACGCAGCAGATGGGGGCGTGGCCCAGCGCGCCAAGGCAGGGAAATTGGAAGCGACCGACGCCGTGACCTCATTCGTGCATCTGCAGGATTCCGGGAGCGCGACGGCTGCGGCTATCGAGTGGCCGGCAGGCGCGTACAACATCGTGGACGATGAACCTGCGGCGGGAACTGTCTGGGCGCCGGTTTATGCCTCGAGCGTGGGCGCACCGCCGCCGACCCGGAAAGCGGGCCGCAATCCATGGGAGCGCGGTGCATCGAATGCGAAGGCACGCTCGCAGGGATGGAAACTCATCTACCCGAGTTGGCGAGAGGGATTCGCCGCAGAGTTCGGCTAGTCTCGACGTCCGACGGTGGACGCGGCCGCGAGGATGGCGCCGATGAAGTCCGCCTTCTGGTCCGTGTAGGTGCGGCGGTCGTGAGCGTACTTCGCGATGAGTTCGTACTTGAGCGCCGCATAGGCATCCCGGGCGTCTTTGTGGGCGCGGAGGTAGTCGCGGAAGAGGACGTGGTTGCGGGCATCCGCGCTGCCTTCTTCGAGCACATGCAGGTGGACGACGTCGCGGCCGTTCTCGTCCTCGAGATCGAAGTAGTGACGGCGGGGAATTTCATTCTCGCCATAGTAGAGATAGCCGAGGCTTCGGATGGGCACGACGAGATGACGGCCAGCGTCGAACGATGGCACGAGACCCATCATGTCGATGATCGGCTTGGCAGGCAGGCCGGGCACCGACGTGCTACCAATGTGCTCAATCGCGATCAGCTGGTTGTTGGTAGCTGAGAGGATGCGGGCTGCTTCTGCTTCGAATCGTACTGGCCACGCAGGATCGTACGGTTCAACCGAGATCGTTTCGGGGCCCAGACCCGCGACAAGGCGCCCGACGCGGCGGATGAAGCCGGTCTTGCCGCCGGTGTAGGAACTCCCATCGTGGGGGTATCGTGCGGCGAGTTCGCGGTTGAGGTCCGCGTATTCCGCGGCGATGCCCGGGTGCCCCCGGAGGTAGTCACGGAATCCCAGCCGCCGAACGCCGTCGGGATGATCCAGCGCGTGCACGGCGACGTTCACCTGGAGCTGGCCTGGCCCGGCCGGGCGCGCGAGCGAGTGGAATTCGGGGATGGGGCTTGCGACGTCCGCGACGTACCCGAGTGCCTCCAGTGCGGGAATGCACAGCGAGGCCGCTGCAAATGTGCTCGTGAGCACTTCCACATCGATGATCGGTTTGGCCATCATCCCGGGAACGGCGGTGCTGCCGACGTGCTCGATTGTGGCGCCGGGGCAGGCGGCTCGAATCTCCGCGGCAATGGATCCGAACATCCGCGGCCATGCGGGGTCGTACGGAACGACCACGACATCCCAGAGCGAAGGATCTGACGGCTGGGCAGCGGTCATCGAAGCAGGTTAGCTGGAGAGGGAACGAGGGTCACGAAACCGGGCGTCTAGTGCGCGTTGGCGACATGCGGATCGTCGTGGCTGGTGTGTGCGGCCTCGGGCGGATCCTGCGGCAGGTCCTTGCTGAGCATGAGGTCGATCGGGGGATGCCACGACGGCGGCTGCGGGAAGCCACCAAGCGCTCGCTTGTACAGATACAGGATGCCATACACGAACGCCGCGATGAGGACACCGACGAGGCTCCAGATGACGACCGGCACGAGCGTGTCGGGACCGCCAGATCTGGATGGGGTCGCGGCAAGCGCCGGGACGGCAGCCCCTGCTGCGGAAACAGCGGCGAGAGCCAGGGAAGCGGCACGTGCGGGAAGACCGATCACATGGCCAAGTCTAGGTGGAACGGCGGGGCGGTCAAGCTACGGCGCGAAAAGCTACCAAATGTCGCGTTATTCGTCGCGAAATGAAAAGTTTTTTTGCAAGCAGGGAGGAAGGGGCTTGCATGCCTGACTTAGTGCGTGCTAAAACATGCGTGGGGCTGCGCTGGATGCTGTGTCCGCTCCACACTTCCACCGGCCCCCTAACCGCCGACAATGAATCAGCCTTTCGGGGCTGATTCCGTTTAAGGCGCGGCGAAAGACGCAAGGCTACCCCCAGGGCAGCGCCAGCCGGTCCCTGCCGGACCGCGCTATTCCGGGCTGACGGGATAGTGCTCAGGGATGGTGGTGGCGCTTCAGATGGGGGCGGTCGCGATGGCGTTGTCACGAGCCATCTCTTCGATGTGGGCATCGGAAAGCCCGGCCAATTCTCGGAGGACCTCGCGGTTGTGCTGACCAAACGTGGGCGCGGGCTGCAGGGCGGCGAGCGGGCGGTATGCCAGCCGCCACACTGGACGCGCAGAAGCCACGTCGCCCGCTGCAGGATGGGAGATGGGCTGGAAGACTTCGCGGGCGTTCATGTGGGGATCGCGGACCAGCATGAGCGCCGACATGACGGGCATGGCGCTTACGCCGGCAGCCTGCAGTTCCCAGGCGCACGATTCGGCGTCGCGGCTAGCGGCCCATTCGGAAATGATGGCGTCGATCGCCGCCGCATGAGCGCGGCGGCCCTCCAGCGTGGCATAGACCGCCTGGCCGAGGCGAGGGTCACCGATCACTCCACAAAGCGAGGACCAGGCGGCATCGGAATCGACGGCCAGTGCGAGCCACGTGTCGTGATACTCCTGCATCACACCACCAGCAGGAGCTATCTGGACGCGGCCCTCATCGTCACTGGTGCGATAGACACCGTGGGGAGCGAAGTTCGAATCGTGATTGCCGATGCGGCTGGGAATCGGGTGGCCGATGGATTCGGCGAGCATGTACTCACCGACCATGCCGAGGAGGTTGTCGCGCTGGTAGACGATAACGCGGGAGCCTTCACCGGTGCGCTCGCGACGGAGGAGCGCAAGGGCGGTTGCACCAGCGGCAGCGGTGCCGCCGACCGGATCGCCGTAGGAGATGCCACTCTTGTGGGGCTGTTCGCCTTCGTACCCCTGGAGGGCGACGAGCCCACCCATCTGCTCGATGGTGGGGCCGAACCCGACGCGCGAGGCCTCCTCGCCTGATTCGCTGAACCCCGGCATCTGGACCATGACGATGCGCGGATTGATCGCGCGAAGTGTTTCGTAACCGATGCCAAGGCCATCGGCGACGCCGGTGCTCCAGTTTTCGATGACGATATCGGCGTGTTCAACCATGCGCAGGAAGGCGGCGTGGCCGCGCGGGTCGCGGAGGTCCATGACGAGGCCGCGCTTGTTGCGGTTGTATTCGTTGAAGTAGGAGGACCGGTCGTAGCCGCGGTCGCCGGGAGGGGCGCCGACTGCGCGGACAGCGTCGGGGAAGCGTGGGCCTTCGATATGGATGACATCAGCGCCCATATCGCCGAAGAAGCGCGTGCAATAGGGGCCTGCCCAGACCTGGGTGAGGTCGAGGACGCGGATGCCATCGAGGAGGGGCGCGGGCGGTCCGGAAGGGTTCCTGGGCGATACCTCGTGAGTGGTAGGCGGGGTGATCAGTTCGGCGAGCACTTCATCGGTGTGTTCGCCAAGCAGCGGCGCGCGCGACGAGATGCCGCGATCGCCGTCAATGGCGAATGGTGCAGCGGGCATCGAGTGACGCCCGAGGACGGGGTGATCGACCTCGCGCCAGAAGCCCCTCTCACGCAGCGGCCCCCACGTGAGGAGGTTGGCGGGCGTGGGGATGAGCGAAAATGGCGCGCGGAAGGCCCCCGAGTCTTCGTAGACCTGGCGGGCCGTGCGCTCACTCACCCATTCGCCGATGAGTGCGGCGACGAGTTCGTTGTTTTCGGGGTAGGCGAGCAGGTTGAGGTTGGCGGGGTCTTCCGAGAGTTCGGGGTGGCCGATGCACGCGTACACCGTGGGCGTTTGGCGCGCCATGGCGGCAACGCCGACGAAGCCATCGGCACACGGGTAGACGCCCCAGGTTGCGCGCAGCTGATTGCCAGTGCGTTCGGAATCGGAGCCGCGCGTCATGGCGGCGGGCCCGGCGCCTTCGAGGCACGCGAATTGCGCCTCCTGGATGGAGATATCCAGCCAATCGCCCTGCCCTGTGCGCTGTACCGCGAACAAAGCGGTGGCACACGAAGCAAAGACGTGGAGGCCGGCCTGGTAGTACGCCTGGTGGCCGGCTGTCTTGAGCGGCGGTTTATCCGGATCCCCGCAGAGCATCATCTGGCCGCCCGCGGCGAAGGCCGTAAGCGCGGTCGTGCGCCAGTGGGCACGGGGGCCATTTTGGCCGAAAGGTGTCACTGAGCAGATGAGCAGCGAGCGCCTCTCTTCAAGGAGGCTGGCGAAATCGACGCCACGGGTTGCCCACTCGCCCGGCGCGCCGCTCTCGATGATGACATCGGCGCGGCGAAGGAGGGCGCAGAGCTGTTCGTGGTCAGCCGGGTCACCGGCATCGAGGACGACGCCGCGCTTGTTGGCGTTGACGTAGGCGAAGAGGATGCCGGCGTCGGGATTGCCCGGTTCAATCGAATTGAGCTGGCGTGTGGGGTCGCCACCGGGCGGCTCGACCTTGATGACGTCGGCGCCGAAGGCCGCAAGGAGTTTCGCGCCATAGGCACCGGCCACGTCGGTGCTGAGGTCGATGACGCGGATGTGTTCGAGCATGGTGTCCCTCCCCGGCTCGCTGTTCGCTGCTGGGTTGGGATTCTACGCGGGGATGGGGAAGGTGCGAGGGGTTGCCCTGGGCGATGGGAAGATGCGGCGCATCGGTGATCGGAGTCACCTCGGTCGCCGCGCCCCCTGCTGGTGCTGTGGCTACCACCCCAGCGCGCGCTCCACGCCTTCAACTGTCCCGGCGGCCTTCGTGACCTTTGGCTCGTACTGGGTGGTGGCGGTGTCCGGGTCCTTGAGGCCGTTGCCGGTGAGGATGGCGGCGGCGCGGCCGCCCGTTGCCCGGCCTTCGCGGGCGAGCTTGATGAGGCCGGCCACGCTTGCGGCGCTGGCGGGTTCGACGAAGATGCCCTCTTTCGAAGCGAGCAGGCGGTAGGCTTCGAGGATCTCATCGTCGGTGACGGCTTCGATCAGGCCGTTGCTCTCGTCGCGGGCGGCGATGGCGCTCTTCCAGCTGGCAGGGTTGCCGATGCGAATGGCGGTCGCGACGGTCTGCGGGCTTTCGACGGGCTTGCCGAGGACGATCGGGGCTGCGCCGGCGGCCTGAAAGCCGCACATGCGCGGGTGCAGGCTGGCGAGCCCGCGCTCGGAGCATTCGCCGAAGCCTTTCCAGTAGGCGGTGATGTTGCCTGCGTTGCCGACGGGGATAGCGAGGATGTCGGGGGCGTCGCCAAGCGCTTCGCAGATTTCGAAGGCGGCGGTCTTCTGGCCAGCGATGCGGTTTGGATTCACCGAGTTCACGAGCGCGACAGGGTGCTTTTCGGTGAGGGCACGGGCGGCGTTGAGGGCGTCATCGAAGTTGCCGTCGACTTCGATGATCTGCGCGCCGAAGGCTATTGCCTGGGCGAGCTTGCCGGCTGCGACTTTCCCGCCGGGGACGAGCACGAAGCACTCGATGCCGGTATGGGCAGCGTAGGCGGCGGCGCTGGCGCTGGTGTTGCCGGTGCTGGCGCACATGATCGCCTTCGCACCATCTTCGAGCGCTTTGGCGACGGCGACGACCATGCCGCGGTCTTTGAAGGAGCCGGTGGGGTTGCAAAGTTCGAGCTTGAACCAGAGCTCATCGAGCCCGCAGAGGGCTTCAATGTGAGACGAGCGGACGAGGGGGGTATCGCCTTCGCCGAGGCTTATGCGGGGAGTCTGGGGAGTGAGGGGAAGGATCTCGGCCCAGTGGTGGATGACGCCACGTGGGCGCGGGGCGGCGATGGTCACGGTTCCTCCGGCGGCTTGAAGGCGTGGAATTTCATCTCGCGCAGTTCCTGTTCGAGGACCTGGATCTGCTTCCTGCGCTGCTTCTCGGTCATCTGGTTGTACTTGGCAAACTCTTCCCGGACGTGGTCGACGATCTCGGCGATATCCCGGCGGATGGAGGCAACGCGCTCGCCGAGCCCGGAATGGCGGCCTTCGAGGAGTGTAATCTCGCCCTGGACCTTATCGACCTGCGAGAGGACGCGGTCCGCGACGCCTTCGAGGGCGTTGAGGCGGCCATCGATGCGGGCGTGCTCCTCGCGCCAGACGGCGACTTCATCGATGACTTCCTGCCGGAGGCTGCGTTCGGCCGCAACCTCGCGAATGAGATCATCGCTTCGTTTCACCATTTCGCCGATGAGCTGGAGGCGTTCGAAGACGACATCGAAGCGGTCTTCCTGCTCATTGATAAGTGCCTCGCGAATGGTCTTGTCAAGGTCGCGATTGACTTCGATGGCCCTGTCGAGGCGGAGGCCGAGTTGCTGCACCCTGGCCTCGACTTCGCGCTGGCGTTCGATAACGGTCTGCATCGTCTGGCTGACCTGCGAAGCCTGGTGCTGCACCTGGGTGACATCGGACATGACGAGACCGAGTTGGCTGGCGGTGGCGTCGACACGTTTGCCGGCCTCGGCGCGCTCTTCGCGGTCGTAGTCGGCTTCGGCACGGAGTTGGCGGACGGTGTTATCGAAGGAAGCCTGGTGGGCGACCAGCTGCTGGCGGACGCGCTCGATGGTCTCAGCGAGGCCGTTGATCTTATCGGGGACGCCGTGGAAAGGGACGAACTTCGGGTCGATTTCACGGACGGCGCGCTCGGCGGCATCGACATCGGCGGCCATGTCCTGGGCCTGGCGGCGGATCTGATCGATTTCGATGAACGCACGGGTCTGGTCTTCGCGTGATTCGCGGAGTTGCTGCTCGAGCCATGTGAGGATTTCGCCGATGGCCTGGGATTGCGGGTTGGCAGTCATGGATGTCACCCCTCGACGCGCAGGAACGCGCTCACCTGGCCGACGGTGGACAGGGAGGCTATTTCGCCAATGGCGGCCTGGACGTCACGCTCGCGTGCGCGGTGGGTCATGATGACGCGCTCCGCGGTCCGCGCATCGGCGTCGGCCTCTTTTTGATTGACGGCGGCGATGCTGACCCCGTGTGCGCCGAGAAGCTGGGCAATCTGCGCGAGCACGCCGGGCCGATCGGTAACGCCGACGCGAATATAGTAGCGCGTCTCGAGGGCGTCGAGCCCGAGGACTGGGATCTCGCCTTCGGGGCCCCAGTACTTGCGCTCGCGATTGCCGAGGACTATCGCGTGGGCGAGGTCCAGCAGATCGGCGACGACGGCAGAACTGGTCGGGTCGGCGCCGGCGCCGCGGCCCTGGAAGAGGACGGTGCCCGTAAGGTCGCCGACGACCTGGACGGCGTTGTAGACGCCATCCACCTTTGCGAGCGGTTCATCCTGTGGGAGGAATGCGGGGGCGACGCGGGCGATGATGCCAGAATCGATCACTTCGGCTATGGCGAGGAGCTTAATGACGTAGCCAAGCTCGTGGGCGTACTGGAAGTCGCGGGAGGTGAGGCGGGTGATGCCTTCAGTGTGGATTTGCGAGGGATGGACGCGGGTCCGAAAACCGAGGCTGGCCATGATGGCGAGCTTGAAGGCGGCATCGTAGCCTTCGACATCGTTGGTGGGGTCGGGTTCGGCGTAGCCAAGTTGCTGCGCGTCAGCCAGCGCATCGGCGTAGCCGCCGCGGGTAGCGGGCTCGATACCCTGTTTGCGGAGCGCTTCAGCAACGGCGCCTTCGCGGGCCATGCTGGTCAGGATGTAGTTGGTGGTGCCGTTGATGATGGCCCGAATGGAGGTGATTCGGTTTGCGAGGAGGTCGCGGCGAAGCGGTGCGATGAGCGGGATGCCGCCGCCAACGCTCGCTTCGAACATGATGTCGAGGCCGCGCGCGTGTGCCTCGGCCAGGAGTTCTGGGCCGGACTTGGCGATGAGCTCTTTGTTGGCGGTGACGACATGCTTTCCCGCTGCAATGGCAGCGCGAATATAGGCGCCTGCAGGTTCTTCGCCGCCGATCACTTCAACGACGATATCGATCGACGGATCCGTCAGCACATCGTCGACGCTCGTGCTGATGACCCCCGGCGGCAAGTCGACGGTGCGCTGCTTATTGGCATCTCGGACGGCGGCGCGGCGTACCACAATGGATGCGCCGACCTGGCGCGCGAAGTAGTCACGACGCTCGATGAGGGCACGGGCGACGCCACCACCGACGACGCCGAGGCCGATGAGTCCAACGCCGATCTCGCGTTGGCCGCTGTCATTGATTGGCATGACTGTTGGCCCAGTTGATGTCGGAGGTGGTGAGGTTGCGGCGGATCTCGGTTGAGGACACGGCGGCATTGAGGTCTGCCGTCAGCTTCTGCTGGGCGAGTTGCTTCCGCTGATCGGCGCTGATGGTGGCGCCCTGGTCGTCGCGGTCGATACGGAAGATCCACCAGTCGTTCTGGACCTGGAGCGGGCCGAAGACCTTCGCGCCGGGCTTCTGGCCCTTGATCGCATCCTGGATTTCCTTGGGGAAGAGGGCCGGCGGGGTTGCAGCCATGATGCCGTTGTTCTGTTTCGACTGGAGGTCGGTGGATTCCTTCTGTGCCACGGTGCCGAACTCCTGGCCGCTGGAGATCTCGGCGAGGGCTTTGCTCGAATCATCCTTTGTGCTGGAGACGACAGCGCTGAGGGTGATGAGTTCGCCGGTGTCGGGCTCGGCCTTGGTGTAGGCGTCGAGCAGCTTTTTGTTGGCGAGTGTTGCGGCAGCCATGCGGCGGTAGCTGGAGTCGCTCATTTTTGTGGACTTAAGCTTCTCGCGGTAGAGCGTGTCGAATGAGCTGCCCGCTCCGCCGACGGGCACACCGAGTTCGGAGGCGATCTCCTGGGTGATCTCGTCGTCGGTGAGCTTGATGCCCTTCCTGGCGGCAAGCTGCATGGTGAGCGCTTCGGTCTGCAACTGGGTGAGCAGCTGTTGTTGCGCTACCTGGACATCGGAGGTGTTCTGGGGTTTCGCATCCAACAGGTATTGGTACATGCGATCCGTGTAGTAGCTCAGCTTGACCTTGTCATCGCCGACGGTGAGGACGACACGGTTGGGGGTGCCGATCGTATTGTCGTACCAGCGATACGCGATGAAGCCGATGACGACGAAGAGGACGGCCGCGGCAGCAGCGAGTATCGCCCAGCGGTTATAGCTGTCGTGCCAGGTGATCCCGGCGATGCGCCGTTCGGTGGATGTCTTGGTCCGCCGCCTGGGCGCCGGTAGTCCGGTCGTGCGTTCGCGCCGCGCCATTCGTGCTACTTACCCGCGCGTCGGGAAGATGTTGGTGGCGCGCACGTGGGCGAGCG
>JAFKFP010000140.1 GCA_017308185.1 bacterium
TATCATCGGCGCCCACCTTGGCAACCAGGGAAACTACGAATATGCAGCGTCCGTTGCGCGGTGGCGCCACCATGTGTGGTTCGACATGAGCGGGGGCGAAACGATTGAACAGGATGCCGTGAACCGCGGGCTCATCGGCAAGGAGATCGGCATCGAAAAGCTCGTCTTCGGCAGCGATTGCCCGATGGACGAGATCCATGAACACATTGCCCGCTTCGAGCAGATTTTCGAGCAACTGCAACTCACCGAGGACGAGATCGGGCGCCTGTGGTGGCACAACGGCGCAGAGATCTATGGCCTCGAACAGCCAACCTTCGCAGGAGAATGAGCCCTGGCCGTTGAGGTCCGCCTGGTCCGCACGTACCCGTCGTCCATAGCGCGCACGGTCCTGCTCGCGCTCGTGGCTGCTGGCGGACTCGTGGCCTATCTCGACTACCGGCCCAACCAGGCATGGATCCTGTGGCTCACCGCCGGCCTGGTCGCGCTCGCCGTCGATGGCATCGTCCGCACGAACCCGGAGTGGGACGATGAGGGCCCATTCGCATCGCTCATCTACCTCTTCCTCCCCGTACTCGGCACGCTCGGCGCCGGCTTCTTCATTGACCACGCGATCGACGGCTATGCCCGCGGGATCTGTGGAGTCGTCGCCGCGATCGCCATCGGCGTTGTCGCTTACGGCGAATACCAGACTGTGGATGTGGAGTCGCGAAGCTACGGCGCCATGCGGCTGCTCCTCGCCATCGCCACGTATCTCACTGCCTTCGCCCTCTTCGCGGTCATTTACACGGGTGGGCTTCACCTGCCCGTGGCCGCTCTGTGCGTCGCGATAGTCAGCCTCATGCTGTCGATCGAGCTTCTGCGCGAAAGCCGGCTCTCCGTGCATTCCGCGCTCTCGGTCGGCCTCGCTGTCGGCATGGCAGTGGGTGAACTTCGTCTCGCCCTCTACTTCTTCCCACTCGATGGTCTGCTCGCGGGGGCGCTGCTTATCATCGGGTTCTACCTCGCCACCGGCCTCGTCCATCATCTGCTGGACCATGACCTCGAATGGGGCACGCTGTCCGAGTATCTCCTGGTAGCCGCCGTGGGGACTGCCGCCGTCGTGTTCACCCGAGTCTTTGTGTAAGGATTGCCAATCGTGGTTCGCATCCAATCCTGGAACGTCAACGGCATCCGCGCCTCGGTAAAGTCAGGCCACTTCCAGGCCTGGCTCGAATCGAGTGCACCAGACATCGCCGGTATTCAGGAGGCCAAAGCTACGCCCGCGCAGGTCGAGGACGTCTGGAGCGACCGCGGATACCAGGCGTTCTGGCACCCGGCTCAGCGCGCTGGCTATAGCGGCGCCCTGCTACTCACGCGCACGCCCCCGAACACCGTCACGCTGGGCATTGGTATCGAGCGCTTCGACGATGAGGGACGCGTCATCCAGGCGGACTATGACGACTTCACAGTCATCACTGCCTATTTCCCGAACGCGGGCCGCGGCGAAGACCGCATGCTCTACAAACTCGACTTCTTTCACGCTTTCCTCGAACACTGCAACGCCCTCCGCGCGGCCGGCAAGAGTGTCATCTTCATGGGCGACCTCAACGTCGCGCACAACGAGATCGACCTCGCTCGGCCGGAAGAAGCACTCAAGGGCACCGGCTTCCTCCCAGTCGAGCGCGAACAGGTTGACGCGATCATCGAGCACGGTTACGTCGACACCTTTCGCGCCCTCCACCCGGACACGCGCGATGCTTACACCTTCTGGGACCCGTGGCGTGACCGGCGTGCGCGCAACATCGGCTGGCGGATCGATTACGTCTTCGTCAGCGAGGACCTGTCGCACCGGGTCACGGACGCATTTATCGAACCTGATGTGATGAGCTCGGATCAC
>JAFKFP010000141.1 GCA_017308185.1 bacterium
CAACCCGCAAGCGCCGGTAATCCACCGACAATGCTCACCCCTCTCCCTGGCACAGGGAGAGGGGCCGGGGGCGAGCGCTATCAACCACCAGCCGCGGACCACCAATCACGTCGCTGCGTCGCGTGCCTACCTGCCTCTCTGCGTACCCGCCTACGCAGCCTACCTGCCTACCCGCCTACAAAGCCTACGCCGCCCAGTTGACCCTACACCCCACACTCCCCAGCATTAGCAACGTGAAAACCGCCACCCACCTGCTCGCCACCGCGACCGCCGCCGCTGCGGCCGCAGCGCATGCGCGCTGGTAGGCTGGCGGTCACGCTTCGCAGATACACATACAACCAGAAGCCGCCGTCATGGCGGCTTTTCCGTTCGGACCGGACAGGGCGCCTGGTGGGAGGCAGGAGCTTTTTCGATGGCATCTACACCTTCGCCCGATGACCCCTCCCGTTTCGTCTCCCACCGCATGCGCTCCGTGCCGCCCAGCGGCATCCGCAAGTTCTTCGACCTCCTCAGCACCATTGACGACGTGATTTCGCTCGGCGTCGGCGAACCCGATTACGTCACCCCCGAACCCTTCTCCCGCGCCGCCATCGCCAGCATCGAACGCGGCGAAACCCACTACACCTCGAACTACGGCCTCCCCGAGCTCCGCGAACGCCTCTCCCAGCACCTGAACACCCTCTACGGCGTCTCCTACGACCCCCGCGATGAGATCATCATCACCAGCGGCTCCAGCGAAGCGTTCGATATCGCCCTTCGCGCACTCCTCGACCCCGGCGACGAAGTCCTCTGCGCCGACCCCAGCTACGTCGCCTACATGCCCGCAACCGTCATGGCCGGCGGCGCGTTCGTGCCCGTCCCCACCTACGCCGAGAACGACTTCCGTCTCCTCCCCGGCGACGTCGAAGCCGCCATCACGCCGCGCTCGAAAGCGCTTCTCATCGGCTACCCATCGAACCCCACCGGCGCGATCATGGGCCGCGAAGACCTTCTCGCCCTTGCCGAAGTTGCCGAACGACATGACCTCCCTGTCATTAGCGACGAACTCTACGACCGCATGACTTACGGCAGCACGCACGCCTGCTTCGCCGCTCTCCCCGGCATGCGCGACCGCACCATCCTGCTCGGCGGCTTCAGCAAGGCCTACGCCATGACCGGCTGGCGCCTCGGCTGGGTGTGCGCACCCGCCCCGCTCGCCGAGGCCGTTATGAAGGTGCACCAGTACATCATGATGTCGGCCCCTACCGCTGCGCAGTACGCCGGCCTGGCCGCCCTCGAAGAAGGCGAATCCTTCGTCCAGCAGATGGTCGCCGAATACGACCGCCGCCGCCGCCTCCTCGTCGATGGCTTCCGCGCCGTCGGCCTCCCCACCTTCGAACCCCGCGGCGCGTTCTACGCCTTCCCCGATATCACCGTCACCGGCCTCGATAGCGTCGCCTTCAGCGAACTCCTCCTGCGCGAAGAGCGCGTCGCCGTCGTCCCCGGCACCGCCTTCGGCGACCGCGGCGAAGGCCACGTCCGCGCCTGTTACGCCAGCCGCTACGAAGACATCGAACGCGCCCTCGAACGCATCGGCCGCTTCGTCCAACGCCACCGGTGACCCGCGCCCCGCGTCGTTTGCCAGACCGCTATCTTCGCTACCGCGACGGTCACGGAGCGGCGTGCGATGCTCTTCGTACGCTGCTTACGCCACCTGTGCGCTCGTAGCTCCCTGCTCTTCGCTCTACCCCGCCGCCTGACCCTCCCATGTCAAACGTTGACTGCTAAGGGAGGCAGGGCGGACCCGACCGGCCGCTCCTGACCTATTGTGTGAGTTCGACGTGGTGCCGTAAGCCGATATAAGCGCTGACGTAGTGAAAAGGAGTTT
>JAFKFP010000142.1 GCA_017308185.1 bacterium
CGGGGCGATGGGGCCGGCCGCCGATGGCCCGCGCCCCATCTCGCCACTCCCGACGACTCAGTGTTCGGAGAAGAGCCGGGCGTTTTCTTCTTCCGATTTGTTCTGTTCTTTGGCCAGGTAGACCGGGTTGTCCGGCAGGACGTTGGTCCGCTGCGGCGCGTTCGGCAGACGTTCGACCTCTTCCGGGCTCAGTTCTTCGAACGCCGCTTTGGTCGCCGGTCCGTAGTTGGTCAGGCGCGCGAATTCGGCCTGCAGCTTCGGCTGGTTGCAGAATGCGGCCAACGCTTCCACCGCTTTCGGGTTCGGCGGTTCCGGCAGGATGTTCATGCTGTTCTCCTGCAGGATCGGCGTCGCTTCCCACATCGTCGCCATTTCGACGCCTTTCAGTTCGAGCTCGTGCCAGAGCCCGTTCGGCGCGAAGCACATCGTCGCCGCCTTCGAGGTGAGGAACGTCTGCGCCTGGGGGAACTCGGTGTAGATCACCAGGTCGTCGAAGATCGAGCCGATCTTCGCCGTCGCCCGTTCGTAATCGATCGGATAGATGTCTTCCGGCGCCACGCCGTCGGCCATCAGCGCCGCCTGGAAGCAGCCTTCAGGGAAGTATTCCGCCGGCCAGCCGCGCTTGCCGGGGAATTTCTTCGTGTCGAAGAAGTCGGCCCAGGTTTCCGGCTGGGGGCCGCTGTAGGTCCCTTTGATCATGCCCGAGGTCTTCCCCAGGACGAACGACTGCCAGTTGTATTTCTGGAATTTGGCCGGCGTGACCAGGTCTTCCCAGGCGATCTTCGGCGTCGTCGGCAGTTCTTTCTTGCCGTAGATCTGAGCGGCGTAGCTTTCCTGGACCGAACCGTGGAGAGCGTCCCACTTGGTCGGCACTTCACCCATGATCATCGCCACCGCCGCCGTGCCGGCGTCGGCGGAGATCACCTGGATGCCGGTGCGGGCTTCGAACGGTTCCCAGAAGGCTTTTTTCCGCGCTTCCTCGGTCGAACCACCGTAGTTGGCGACGATCACCTGCTTTTCGGTCGGCGCTTCCAGCAGCTTGGTCAGCTCCGGGCTCTCGGCCGATTCGCCGCCGCCGCCACCACCACCGCCGCCGCCGCCGGTCGTGCCGCCGCTGGACGAGCCGCCGCCACCACAGGCCGCGAGGAGCCCGGGCAGGGCAAGGGCACCGGCACCGATGCCGCCGAGCTGCAGCAGCTTGCGTCGACTGACGCCGTCGGTGTCTAGCAATCCGCCGGCCTCGAGGAACTTCTTGCGATCGGGGTCCAGGCGGTCACGGTCCGAAGGGTGATCCATTGGTTTCGTACCTTTCATCTCTCCGGGTCGGGGTATCCCAGCCCCGCTTCTGTCGCCAAGCTATCACTTTTTGGATACCACTTGCCACTTTTTGCGTACGATCACACCGGAGATGGCGGCCGCTCCTCGGCCAGCTCCAGTTCTTCCTCGGGGTCCTGGCCGACCGGCGGATTGCCCGCCGCCATCACCACAGGCAGCGACATCAGGGCGACCGCGACGCCGCTGAAGAGGGCCGTCTCGGTCGAGGTGGCGCCGACCACGAGGCCGCCGACCAGCGGCCCGACGCCGAAGGTGACGTCGAGCGAGGCGAGGAAGACGCCGAGCCCGGCGCCCCGCTCGGAGGCGCCGACCGAACGCGTCACCACCAGCGCCAGCGCCGGATAGATCAGCGCCAGCCCAACCCCCAGCAGGGCGCCGCCCGAGGCGGCGACGAGGAAGCTGCTCGAGACCGCGACCACGCCGTAGGAGGCGGCGATCGTCAGCACCCCGGCGATCGCCACCGGCCGCGGGCTGTACTTGTCGGCGAGCACCCCACCGGCGAAGCGGCCGAGGAAGGTGGTGACGGCGACCA
>JAFKFP010000143.1 GCA_017308185.1 bacterium
GTCGACACGCCCCCCTGGAACGACGACCGCGTGCGCAACGCCGTGAACATGGCGATCAACCGCGACCAGTTCATCCAGATCATCGGCCAGGGCAAAGGCGAGCCCATTGGGCCGCTCACCTACGCCTTTGACAAGTATGCGCTGACGGGTGACGAGCTGAAGAAGGCCCAGCCATTCAACGTCGCAGACGCGAAGAAGGCGTTTCAGGCGGCCGGTGTGACGGAGTTCTCGTTCTCGCACCCCACGAGCAGCAATGTCGCGGACTACGTGAACATCTTCGTCAAGAACATGCAGGATGCCGGCGTGACGGCGAAGCCGCAGCCACTCGATGCAGGCACCTGGGTGGCGCAGTACTACACGAGCAAGCTCACCGCATCGCTCTCGCTCAACCAGAGTTACACCGACCCAGACTTCGCGCTGCGCTGGTTCACCACAGGCGGCATCACCGGGAACGGCCACTATGCCACCGGGTACTACCTGCCCGAGATCGATAAGGCCTGCCAGGATGCTGCGAACACGCTGGATGAGAACGAGCGCATTCAGAAGTACAAAGATGCCCAGAAGCTCATCCTGAGCAAGTCTCCGGCCTTTCTCAACTTCTACGGGAACTACTCCAACACACTCGTGTACAAGTACGTACACAATTACCCGTTCGGTCTTTCCACGCTCCGATACCCATACACGGAGGATATCTGGACGACCAAAAAATAGTACCGCGGGCGGCACACCCACAATTGCCGTCCTGCGGGGGCACGATAGTCCCCTGCAGGACGGCCCATCGTACTTCGATGCAGGTAACGGCTACTCGGCTGTCCCGAGGATCACGCCCACCATGGGCTCGTAATCTCGCAGTTTGTCATGGCGGCAACCACACCCTCGCAACTATGCGTAAATATCACGTACGGACGTGAGTGGTTCGGTTGACTACAAATGAACCGTGATTCAACATTCCGCGAGATCTTGGGTTAGCGCGCCTTCGCGATAACCCGGGCTACGGACATTTGAGGGGGATCCTTGGACAGCGAAACGAATTTTTGGTTGCGCCGCGCCCGCACGGGGCGGTTCACACGGCGTTCGTTCATCGGTGGCGCAGCGGCCACCGGGGTTGGCGCAGCCAGCCTCGGCCTCGTCGGCTGTGGCAGTGACAACAACTCCAACAGCAAGACACCCGGCAGCAGCGCCACTTCACCGGCCGTCGGAAGCGCTACGGCCGCGGCCAGCGAGACGCCAAAACCAGGCGGCAGCTACACGCCCGCCTTCACAGGCCCATTTGCCGGCGTCGACCCGCATAACTCCGTCTACGGTGGCGCCGGCATTGTGCCGGAGGCGTACAACTATCTCGTCCGCACAGAGATGGCCATCCACCCGGAGAAGGGCGTGATAGATGACCTGGCGGAAAGCCACAAGGTCGAAGCTGATAACGTCACCTGGACATTCAAGATTCGCCAGGGCGTGAACATCGCGCAGAACGACAAGGGCGTGGCCGTCCGCGCGCTCGATTCGAGCGACGCGCTCGCCAGCTGGAACCGCATCGCCGATCCCAAGGCTGGTACGAACGGCTACACGTTCACCAGCCACTGGGTCGACAAGATGGACGCGCCGGATGCAAACACCTTCCGGATGGTCCTGAAGAAGCCCTTCGCGTGGACGGAGGCCAGTATCGGCAACAACCTCGTCGGCGCCATCGTGCCGAAGGAGTGGCTCGCAAGCTCGGACCTGAAGAAGTGGGCCGTGGGTGCGGGCCCGTTCGTCCTCTCCGAACTCGTCGAGGGCGACCACTCCACCATGGTGAAGAACCCCACCTACTACAAACAGGGCAAGCCATACCTCGACAAGTACGTCATCCGCGCGTTCTCCGACCTCACGACAACAAGGATCTCCAGTACTACCACGAAAAGGACGATGGCTACCTTTCGTTCTGGATGAACACCAAGCAGAAGCCCTGGGACGACCCGCGCGTACGCCGCGCGATCAACCTCGCCACCAACCGTGATGAGTACATCCAGATCATCGGTCACGGGGCTGGCGAGCCTATCGGCCTCATCTCGTACGTCTTCGGCGACTACGCCCTGACTGGTGACGCGCTCAAAAAGGCGCAGCCATACGATGTGGGCGAAGCGAAGAAGCTCTTCGACGCGGCGGGCATCAAGGAATTCTCGTTCTCGTATCCCACGTCCAGCAATGTTGCGGACTACGTGAACATCTTCGTCAAGCAGATGGGCCAGGCCGGCGTGACTGCGAAGGGCCAACCCCTCGATGCCGGTACATGGGTCGCCGGCTACTACACGAGCAAGCTCAGCGCGTCGCTCTCCCTGAACCAGGAGTATCAGACGCCTGACGCGGCCCTCCAGTGGTACGTCACCGGGGGCATCACCGGCAACGGGCACTACGACACCGGCTTCTCCGATCCGGAGGTCGATGCCGCTGTCGCGAAGGCCGCCGGCACGCTCGACGAGGCGCCCCGTAAGGCCGCTTATATCGATGCGCAGAAGCTCATCTTCACGAAGGACCCGGCGTTCATCAACTTCTTCGGGCTGTACTCAGATACCCTGTACTACCCGTACATCAAGAACCCCCCGGTGGGCCTCGGCTCGCTCGGGTATGCCTTCCTAGAAGACATGTGGACGACAAAGAGCTAAGCTCACGCCACGCGGGGCGCCGCCTTCTCCAAGCGG
>JAFKFP010000144.1 GCA_017308185.1 bacterium
GAACATCATGCCACGGCTTCGCGATGCAGGGGTCAGCCAGGCCGACATCGACCTGATGACGATCGAAAACCCGCGGCGCTACTTCGAAGGAAGCGGGTTCGCACCGGTGCGGTGAGCCACCCGCGCCACCACAGCCAGGAAGGACAGGGAAGGACATGACCAGGGACAGCAACTACTGGAAGCAGCTGAGCCGGCGTAAGTTCCTTGCGGGTGCAGGGGTCGCCACTGTTGGCTCCGCGGCGATGCTCGCCGGTTGCGGTGACAACAACAGCGGCAACAAAACGCCATCGGGCGGGAGCAGCACGACACCCGGGGGCAGCACCGCAAAGCCATCCGGCTCGAGCGGTCCAAGACCGAACGTCCCGACGCCGCCAGCAATCCAGCTGGCGCCGGATCTGAACGCTATCTACTCGGGGACACCGGTCAGCGGCGGCACTCTGCAGTTTGTAAGCGGCACCCCGGATCAGTACGACCCGGCGCGCGACGCAGGCTATCCCGGCCTTCAGGTTGCTGCACCGTGCTTGAGCAGCCTGGTACGAGCGCGATTCCCGATCCTCGGTGAACTCTCGATCAAAGGCGACCTCGCGACTCAGTGGGAACAGCCCGACAAAGGCACCACACTGACCCTCACGCTGCGCGACAACGCAAAGTGGCAAAACGTCAAACCCACCAACGGCCGGAAGCTGGTCGCGGACGATATCAAGCAATACCTGACCTATATTCGGACCCCCCAGCCTGACTACGTGCTCGGCCCCATGTTCGACATGGTCGAGAAGGTCGAGACGCCTGACGACCATACTGTCGTAATCACCACCTCGTTCCCCTACTCGTCCCTGCTCACGAACCTGGCAGATGTCTGGGCCAAGATCATCCCGAAAGAGCAGTTCGATGGTGACCTCGCAAAGGCCAAGCCCGTGGGCAGCGGCCCGTTCATCTTCGATTCCTTCACCAATGGAGTTGAGTACCGGCTGAAGAAAAACCCGGACTACTACGTCCAGGGGAAGCCGTACCTCGACGGCGTGAACTTCCACGTCTTCGACCCGACCAACCCAAACCTCGCACCGGCCGCGTACCGTGCGAACCAGATTGACATCGGTGGGGCGGCGACCAAGCCGCTCGCGCTGGCATTGATCAAGGACAAGCCGGATTCCAACTGGGGCTGGCGGTACGGCGTGCTCAACCCGTGCATGCTCAACAACAGCAGCGGCCCCTTCAAAGATGAGCGCGTCCGCCAGGCCATGATGTACGCGATCGACTACGAATCGATCATCAAGATCACCTGGCAGAACTACGGTCGGCTCGGCCAACAGGTGGGCCTCTGGTATACGCCATATCTACTTCCGGAGTCGGAGTTGCCGACGCGCCAACTCGGGAAGGCCAAGCAGCTGCTCGAGGCAGCTGGGCAATCGGACCTGAAGGTGAGCGATAAGACATTCCAGGGCGGCCAACTGGCATTCGGGACGCTGCAGGTGCAGGCGTCGGTCAAGGATGCCGGGATTAACATGGACGTCGTGCAGCAACAGTGGGCGAACTGGCGTGTCAACGTCTACGGCATTAAAGGTGATTTCGACGTCACAATGGGTGGCGAGTTCGATTTCCTGAGCGTGGACCGGCAACTCTGGAACTCGTATCACTCGAAGGGTGCAGCCAACAACCGGCACGTGAAGGACCCGAAACTGGACAAGATGCTGGATGACTCGCGCCAGGAGTTCGATCCTGACCAATACGCGACCAAGATCAAGGAAATCACGAAGTATATCACCGACCACGCGATCAACATCGCGCTTCCCAATGGCACCAACCCGACAGGTACGCAGCCGTGGGTGAAAGGCTGGTTCTTCGACGCGAGTGCCGGTGCACTCCT
>JAFKFP010000145.1 GCA_017308185.1 bacterium
CATCGGCTCGATACGCCGCTTCATGATCTATTTCGGCCTGACGAGTTCCTGCTTCGACTTCTTCACCTTCGGTTTCCTGCTTTTGGCGATCCATGCGAGCGCCGAGACGTTCCGCACCGGATGGTTCGTGGAATCCCTCCTGACGCAACTGGCGATCGTGCTCGTGGTGCGGACCCATAAATCCTTCTGGCTCAGCCGCCCCAGCGCGCTACTGTCGAGACTGACCCTGGCATTGGGACTGTTCACTATCCTGATCCCTTACCTGCCGGGCGCGGGCTGGCTGGGCTTCGTGCCGCTTCCATTGCCGGTCATGGGCGGACTGGTGGCGATCACGATCGCCTACCTCGCCGTCTCGGAAGCCGCGAAGCGCTGGTTCTTCTCGCGCGAGTACAGGCATGCGACGCACCGCCGTTCTTGACGACGGTCAAGGCAGGCGGCCATCGGCGGAGTAAACTGCGGTTTCCAGACGGAGACCCGCCATGCCGCGCCGCATCCTTGTCGTTCTCGGCCACCCCGACCTGAATCCCAGGCGCTTGTGTCGGGCACTTGCCGACAGCTATGCCGAAGGCGCGCGCTCGGCCGGGCACGAGGTTCGCCGGGTCGATATCGCCAGGCTCGACTTCCCCCTGCTGAGTTCGACGGAGGAATTCGAGCACGGCATGATCCCTCCCGATCTCAAGGATGCAGCCGAGGCGATCCGGCGAGCCGATCACATCGTCTTCGTCTTCCCGCTCTGGCTCGGCACGATGCCCGCTCTCCTCAAGGCCTTCCTTGAGCAGGTCATGCGGCCTGGCGTGGCGTTCGCTTATCCGGGAGCAGGAAAGAACGGCTTCGCCGCGACGCTGCTGAAAGGCCATTCGGCGCGTATCATCGTCACCATGGGCATGCCGGCGCCGCTTTATCGGTTCTGGTATCTCGGCCACGGCATCGCTGGCATGCGGCGCAACATCCTGAACTTCGTCGGCATCGGCCCTGTCAGGGAATCGCTGTTCGGCATGGTCGAAAGCGTCAGCGACGCGCGGCGCAGGAAATGGATCGCCGCCGTGCACGCGCTCGGGAAACGCGCCCGCTGAACGGTCGGCCTCTCAAGGCACGAGCACCGCCGCGCCACTTAGACGGCCTTCCCGCAGATCCGCGAGCGCCTCGTTGGCGCGGTCGAGCGAGTAGGGCCTCGTATGGATGCGAACGCCCGCTTCCCGCGCCACGGGAAAGAATTCCCCGGCATCCTTGCGCGTCAGGTTGGCAACCGAAACCAGTTCCCGCTCTTCCCAGAGCAAGGAATAGGGCATCGACGGGATGTCGCTCATGTGGATGCCGCCGCAGACCACGCGGCCGCCCTTGCGCACGGCATGGAGCGCCGCCGGCACCAGGGCACCGACAGGGGCGAAGATAATGGCGGCGTCGAGCGCAACAGCCGGCATCTCGTCCGAGCCGCCGGCCCATACGGCGCCGAGGTCCGATGCGAAGCGCTGCGCCTCCCTGTCGCCCGGCCGGGTGAAGGCGTGGACCTCACGCCCCTGCCCGACACAGACCTGGGCGATGATGTGGGCCGCCGCGCCGAAGCCGTAGAGGCCGATCCGCCGCCCCCCGCCCGCTCTCTTCAGCGAACGCCATCCGATGAGCCCGGCGCACAGCAGAGGCGCGAGCGACACGGCGTCGGCGTTCTCATCCAGATCGAAGGCGAAATCCGCATCGGCCACCGCATGCGTGGCAAAGCCGCCGTCGCGCGTATAGCCGGTGAAGAGCGGGCGGTCGCAGAGATTTTCCATGCCGGCGCGGCAATAAGGACAGGCGCCGCAGGTATGGCCGAGCCACGGCACGCCGACGCGGCGACCGATCCGTGCCACGTCCGCGCCGTCT
>JAFKFP010000146.1 GCA_017308185.1 bacterium
GTTCGCGATCCCCTTGCCGGCGATGTCGGGAGCGGAGCCGTGGACCGGCTCGAACATCGAGGGATGGTCGCCGTCGAGGTGGTAGTTGCCGCGCGGCGCGACGCCGAGGCTGCCGGCCAGCGCCGCGGTCAGGTCGCTGAGGATGTCGGCGTGGAGGTTGGAGGCGACGAGCACGTCGAAGCCGCCCGGGTCGAGCACCAGCCGCGCCGCGGCGGCGTCGACCAGCACCGAGTCGAAGGCGACCTCGGGACGCGCGGCGGCGACCTCGGCGACCACCTCGTCCCAGAGCACGCTGGCGTACTGGCTGGCGTTCGACTTGGTGACGCTGGTCAGGTGCTTGGCCGGCCGCGAGGCGGCGAGGTCGAGCGCGTAGCGGGCCACCCGGCCGATCGCGCGGCGGCTGAAGATCGAGGTCTGCACCGCGAGTTCGGAAGCGAGCCCGACGTGCGAGCGCCCGCCCGCGCCGGAGTACTCGCCCTCCGAGTTCTCGCGCACGACGACGAAGTCGATCTCGCTCGCGTCGCGGCCGGCGAGCGGGCTCGAGACCCCCGGCAGCAGGGTCACCGGGCGCACGTTCACGCACATGTCCATGCCCTGGACGATCGCCAGCCGCAGGCCCCAGAGGGAGACGTCGTCGCGGACGGTCGGCCAGCCGACAGCGCCGAAGAAGATCGAGTCGAACTCGTCCAGCTGGGCGAGCGCGTCGGCGGGCATCATCAGCCCGTGCTCGGCGTGGTAGTCGGAGCCCCAGGGGAAGCTCGTCGTCTCGATCGCCAGCGCCGGGTCGAGCTCACCGAGGCGGGAGAGCACCGTGAGGGCCGAGTCGACGACTTCGGCGCCCACCCCGTCGCCGGGAATCACTGCAATCTTCTGAACCCCGACATAAGAATTGTTCATCAGCGGAACATACCTCACCCCGAGAGGCGGCCCCGCCCGGTGGGATACTGAGCGCGGGGGGACGGGCTAAATCTGCTGCAGCAATCGAGCGCTGTCGAGAGGTAGAGACCGTTCACCCAACTTCCACCAGGCAGCCGGAATGCGAGCTTTACCTGTTTGCATCTGGGAAAACCTTCGCTTGACTAGGACTAAAGAGAACTGTACTATGGAACACGTGGATGATTCTTCTACCTCAGCAGTCGCAGGTGAGGCGCAAAATGAGGCGCCCGTAAGCGAGTCCTCCAACTCCTCCGGCGACGGCGGCAGCCAGGTCCATGTCGGCACCCGGCTGCGCGAGCTTCGCGTCGGTCGGCGGATGACGCTGAAAGTGGTGGCCGACAAAGCCGGAGTTTCCGAGGGCTTTCTCAGTCAGGTCGAGCGTGGCCGCACCGCGCCGAGCCTGAAGACCCTGCAGGCCGTGGCCCACGCGCTCGGCCTCGAGGTCGGCGACCTCTTCGTCGACCCCGACTTCGAGCTTCCCCACTTCACCCCCAAAGCGGCCCGTGCCGTGGTCGAAATCGGCTCGCTGACGAAGCGCCGCGTCACCCCCTCGGCGGTGACCACGCTGGAGGTCCTGGCCGGCCAGTTCGAGGTCGGCGGCAGCGCCGGCTCGCCCTACACCCACGGCGACTCCGACGAGGTGGCGATCGTCCTCAGCGGTCAGATCCGCGCCGAGGTCGACGGCAAGGAGTTCGACATGGGCCCCGGGGACAACCTCATCTACCGCAGCTCGATGACCCACACGTTCCACAACATCGGTGACACCGAGGCCGAAGTGCTCTGGGTCGTGTGTCCGCCGAGCTGGTGATCGCCGACGGGTGATGGGCGCGCACGTCGGGGTCGATACCGGGGGCACCTTCACCGATCTGGTGGCCACCGACGAAGCGGGTCGCCTCAGCGTCGCGAAGACGCTCTCGAC
>JAFKFP010000147.1 GCA_017308185.1 bacterium
CGTCGCGCAGGGCCGTGTCGATCGACGCGATCAGATGGTTTCTCTCCGTATCGCTCGCATCCCCCACGAGCCTTGAGGCAGAATGCCTCTCAACCGAATCCACTGAGGGGAGTTACATGAGCGAGATCGTCGTCGTAGCGGAGATGGAAATCCTGCCGGGCAAACGGGATGAGGCCCTGGCCGCGTTGGAGGAGCTCTGTCAGCAGACGCATGCGAACGACGAGGGCTGCCTGCTCTACGCGCTCCAGGTCAATCCCGCCGACGAGAACCAGGTCTTCATGATCGAGAAGTGGGAGTCGGTCGAGCACCTGCAGACCCACGGCGGCGCCGACCACATCAAAGCCTTCGGCGAGAGCGGCGTCCTCGCCGGCGCCCCGACCGTGACCGTCCTCAAGCAGGCGGGCTACGGCGACGCCGACAAGGGCGCCCTCTAGGGCCCCCGACGAAAGCCGCCCGACGCTTTCGCCGGGCGGTCAAGAAGCGGCGGACGGGAGTCGAACCCGCGTCATTAGCTTGGAAGGCTAAGGCTCTACCATTGAGCTACCGCCGCACGCCAGCAGGGAGCGTAGCCGCGATCCCCTCGATCCGTCAGAATGGCGGAGCAACTCCTCGGGGAGTGGCGCAGTCTGGTAGCGCACTCGGCTGGGGGCCGAGCGGTCGCAGGTTCAAATCCTGTCTCCCCGATTCTTCTGAGCTGGCTTGGGAAGCGGGCCGACGGGTTCGCCATAACCCCGCTACCTCATCGAACTGGCCCAGTTAGTACCGCGCGTGGTACCGAGAGCCAGCTTCCTGACGTCGGGCGCATTTGGGAACCTTCATGGTCCCGAGCCCAAATGAAGAAAGCCGAGAAATGAACGGAGATAGTCCAGAGGTGTCAACCACATCGGGACCAACGGCGCCTGTGCCGAAAGAGCCGACGCCTAGCGTCGATCGCATCGATGTCCTGGCTGGACGGATTCTCACCGGCGACATTCTTCTTCCCAAGTTTCAGCGAAGCTTCGTATGGGAGTCGCCGAAGATCCTGGCTCTTCTAGATTCGGTTGCTCGCGGCTATCCGATTGGAAGCGTGCTCCTTTGGCAAAGTCGCGAAGAGCTCCGGAGCGAGAACCGGATCGGCGGTCTCGAGATTGAGCTTCCGAAGCCGGACTATCCTGTCAACTACCTACTCGACGGGCAGCAGCGCCTCTCCACTATCTGTGGTGCAATGTTTTGGAACGGGAAAGACTCCAACAGTCGGTGGAATCTCGCATACGACTTGCGGAAAAGCGCGTTTCTTCACCTAGACCATCTAGATGATCCCCCGTCGCACCAAGTAAGGCTAAATAAGCTGGCTGACCCCGCGAAGTTTTTCGCTCAGGTTGCCGTAGTGAGTGGTATCGATCCGGACGGAGAGGTGCTGGCGGATCGTGCCAACAAACTCTTCAGCAGGTTCAAAGACTATAAGGTCGCAACCGTCACGCTCGGCGATATGACGATTGAGGATGTTGCACCCATCTTCGAGCGGATCAACAGTACCGGCACCCCCTTGACGATTGTGGACCTGATGCGAGCGGCCACTTGGAGTCCGGACTTCGACCTCGTTGACAACATCGAAGAGTTGCTCGCTGCGCTTGCGGACAAAGACTTCAGCGGGATCGACAAGAAAGTGATTCTCAGGAACATCTCGGCCACCGCCGGGGGCGGGTTCTCAACGGGAAGCATCGATGATCTACGGAAGCTTGAAGCGGAAGATCTTCAGGCCGCTGCGCAAGAGACCAAAGCCGCATACCTTCGGACCGTCGATTTCTTGGCGACCGACATCCGAATCTCCTCAGCACGGGTCATTCCCTACGCTAATCAGCTCACGGTGCTGGCG
>JAFKFP010000087.1:0-15797 GCA_017308185.1 bacterium
TGCACGCGCAGGGCGCTGCGTTCGATAACCCGGACCTCATCGCGGTCGCCGTGATCGGGGACGGCGAGGCAGAAACCGGCCCGCTCGCAGGGTCGTGGAAGGGCACAACCTTTCTGAATCCGGTGCGTGACGGGGCTGTGCTGCCCATCCTCCATCTCAATGGCTACAAGATTAGCGGTCCGACTGTGATGGGACGCTGGCCCGACGGAGACATCGCGGAGCTGCTTGAGGCGAACGGCTATGCCGTTCAGTTCGTAGAAGGCGATGACCCGGCGACCATGCACCAGGCGTTCGCGGCCGCGCTGGACGCCGCCTACGCCCGTATCCGATCGATACAGGGCGAGGCGCGCAGCCACGGTCTGTCGCAGAGGCCGCGCTGGCCCGCAATCGTACTGCGGAGTCCCAAAGGCTGGACGGGCCCGGTGGAGGTCGACGGCGAGCCCGTAGCGGGCACGTTCCGTTCCCACCAGGTGCCGCTGGCGAACGTCCGCTCCGAGCCCGAGCACCTCATCCTGCTGGAACGTTGGATGCACAGCTACCGGCCGGAAGAACTCTTCGACGATGCAGGCAAACCCATCGAAGAGATCAGGAGCCTTGCGCCTGCCGGGGAGCGTCGCATGAGTGCCAACCCCCACGCGAACGGCGGTGTCCTGCTCGACGACCTGGGCATCCCGGACTATCGGAGCGAGGCAATTGACGTGGCGCGGCCGGGCGCAGAGTTCCATGAATCCACTCGCCAGCTGGGGAAGCTCACCGCGCGTCTGTACGCGGCAAACCCAACGACCTTCCGGCTCTTTTGTCCCGACGAACTCAACTCCAACCGCTTCTCGGACGTCTTCAAGACTGAGCAGCGGTGCTTTGTCGGTGAAACCGTCAACGTCGATGAGGCCGTCTCGCCTGACGGGCGGGTCATGGAGGTGCTCAGTGAACATCTCTGCGAAGGTTGGCTCGAAGGCTATCTGCTCACTGGCCGTCACGGGCTGTATGTGACGTACGAGGCGTTCGCGATGATCTCTGCATCCATGATGGTGCAGCACACGAAGTGGCTTTCCGCCGCGGAGCAGCTTCCCTGGCGCAAACCGATCGCGTCGCTCAACACGCTGCTGACATCGACCTGTTGGCGCAACGACCATAATGGCTTCAGCCACCAGGGCCCGGGGCTCATCGATGTGCTGCTTTCCAAGCGCGGGACTGTGTCGCGCATCTACCTTCCGCCGGACGCCAACTGCCTGCTCTCGGTGGCCGACCACTGCCTTCGCAGCCGCGACTATGTAAACCTCATCGTCATCGATAAGCAGCCGCAGCTGCAGTGGCTCGACATCGATGCTGCCAGTGCGCATTGCGCACGCGGTGCTTCTACCTGGGAATGGGCAGGGAACACCGTTGGCGAACCAGACGTGGTATTGGCCTCCGCGGGCGACATCCCGACGCTCGAAACCCTTGCGGCAGCCGCCTGGTTGCGGGCCAACGCCCCGGATCTGAAGGTCCGTGTGGTGAATGTCGTCGACCTGATGACCCTGTTCCTCCCGCATGTGCATCCTCATGGGATGCCCGATGGACGCTTCGAAGAGCTGTTCACGCACGATCGGCCGGTGATTTTCGCGTTTCATGGCTACCAGCGCGCCATCCACGAGATCATCCACGGCCGCCCCAACCCCGAACGTTTCCACGTCCGGGGCTTCCGCGAGCAGGGGACGACAACAACGCCGTTCGACATGGTCGTACTGAACGAAATGAGCCGCTACCACCTGGCCGGGGAAGCGCTACGGCGGACATGGGGCGTCGAGTCCATGGCCCTGCAACAGCGGTGTAAGGACGAGATCGCCGCAGCGACCGTTTACTCGCACCAGCATTTCGAGGACCCGCCTGCCATCCGCGACTGGACCTGGGACCGTGCAGTGTCCGGGAAGTGACCCGGTTACCCGGTCGTGGCCGTCTGCCGCAGCCGTATCGCTCTGCTATCCTTTCCGCAGATGTTCGTACGCTGTCGTCTCGGGTCGAACGCCGTGTCATCGCTGATGATGCCAGGGTGGCGGACTTGACCGGCCTCTGGTTCGAGATCACGGCACGGACACCCCCCGATGACGTGGAGGCGGTCTCCGACGTCATGCGGGCGGTCTCGCCCGGCGGCATCAGCGTCGAGGAGCCGGTGGATATCCTGGGGCCGGACAAGGGCTTCCGCGTGCGGCCCGGCGAAGCCGTGCTGGTGCGCGCCTACCTTCCAGCGAGTGAACTCGGGGCCGTGCTCACCGACCGCCTCCGCACCGCGATGCAGGCGTTCCCCGCTGTCGAGCTGATAGCGAAACCCATCTACGAGCAGGACTGGTCGGTCAGCTGGCGTGAGTTCTTCGGCGTGGTGGAGACGGGCGGCCGCGTGGTCATCGTGCCGACCTGGATCGAGCACGAGGCTAAACCGGGCCAGGTAGTGGTGTCGCTGGACCCCGGGCGTGCATTCGGGACGGGGCATCATGAGACGACGCGGCTGTGTCTGCACGCACTCGACCGCCTCGTGAAGCCGGGCATTGACATGCTCGATGTCGGCACAGGTTCGGGCGTGCTTGCGATCGCTGCAGTGAAGCTCGGGGCGAGGCATGTCGACGCCATCGACATCGACCCGATCGCCACGGAGGTGGCGCAGGCGAACTGTGACGCGAACGGCGTCGCCGAGGCCGTTTCTCTGCGCGCCGGCACGCTGGATGACTCGCACGAGGGACGCTACCCGCTCATCGTGTCGAACATCAGCACCGATGCAAACATCGGACTCGCGCCGGTGTTCGGAGAAGTCGCCGCGCCGGGTGCAACGCTCGTGCTGAGTGGCATCCTCTCGCCCGATGCTGACCGTGTGTGCGAGGCGATGGCCGCCCACGGATTCGAGCGCGCCGGATTCGATGAAGAGCGCGACTGGTGCGTGATCGAGTTGAAGGCCCGGGGCCACGCAGTCTAACGGTAGAGTTGGTGCTCCTCGATATAGCGCGCCACCGCGGGCGGCACCGCCGTTGTGCTGCTGCCTTCGCGAAAGGCAGCACGCGCCAGCGTTGAAGAGAGAGACGCCGGGTGCGCGTCGAGTTCAGCCACGACAATACGCTCCGCGAAGTGGTCTGCCTCGCGCTCGACGAAGGCGCGCACCGCAGCTGTGCCGGCTTCGCCGCGGTTCAGCGCAATCACGCGTGCGCGCTCGAAGAACGGTGCCAGCTCATCATCCATGGCCGAGTAATACCGGGGATCGAAGAGGCGCACGAGGGTGTCGTAGCCAACCACGAAATCGAACTCCACGCCGGGAAAGGCGACTGCCAGTGCAGCTTCCTGGTCGATGATGCGGGCCTGGTTCGTCGCCACAACGCCGAGCCAGTGGTGCGCTTCGTTGACGGCGAGGAGCATGCCCACACGGTCGGCAAAGGCAGCCCCCGTCAAGCCTTTGTCGACGTTGCGAGTGGTAAGAAGGGCGCACGCGGCGCCAGCACCGGGCAACGAGCGGGCCACCTCAAGGAGCGCAAGATGCGCAACCGTCGGCGGATTGAAGGCAGACGGGAGCACGGCAAGGCGGTTCGGAAACGGACGGCCGCCATCGAAACGCACGGCGGTGGGGCCGCCGCTCTTAAGCACGGCTTCGAGCAGTGAGATGGTGGACACCCTGCGATTCTGGATGGGCAGGCTCCCATTGTCGAACAGGCCTAGCGGTCGCGATCGGTGCGGCCCCAATCGGCGGCGAACGCTTCTTCGGGCGGAAGCCATTCGCGGAGGATTCGGCGGCAGTGATGGAGTCCGGCGGAGCAGTTGTGGGTAACGAGAGTCCAGCCCGGCTGCGGCGCGCCGGAGACGATGTGGAGTTTGCGGTGGGACGGGTCGTAAAAGATGCCGGCCATAGGGCAGGCCTCCTGGTGTTCTCTAATGTCATTGTACCACTATGGATACATAGGAAGAGGCGATATGTCGGCTCTTGGGGAAGATAACGCACCAGCGGCGCAAGAGGTTACCGGCCCGCCGGTGCATCTTTCCTGACCCCAGGCCGATCGGCGTACAATCGCGGCACGGGAGGTGACGCATGACGACGATGGAACGGCCCGAGAGCGGCATCAGCGATTTCCACACGAATGCGAAAAGCCGGCGCTATGACACGGAGCGGTACGGCGGCGCGACGGGCCTAAACTGGTGGAATGCAGACCCGACCGTGCAGTTCCTCGCGGACTTTTACCTCGATGAGCGGGAGCAGGAAGCGGCACGGCCATACCTCGAAGAGGCCGGTGCGCTGCTGGGCGGGCCGGTCTCTGAACGCGCGGACATCACCGACCAGCACCCTCCCTACCTCGTTAAGTATGACCGCTGGGGTCACGACATCAGCCATGTGGTGATGCCGGAGTCGATGGAACACAGCAAGCGCGAGATCATCGCGATGCGGCGGCGGATGAACGAAGCGATGCACGCCGCGAGCGTGCGCACTGCGTTCACGGGCGCGGCCTTTAGCTACATGTTGAACCAGGCCGAAGTCGGCATGAGCTGCGCGCTCGGCACGGGCCTCGACATGATTGCGGACCTCGTGGACAAGTATGCGCCAGCTGACATCCGTGACAGCCTGATGCCACGCATCGAAGCCGGGGAATTCGATGGGGAGACGGCGCAAATGCTGACCGAGCGGACAGGCGGTTCGGACCTGGGCCAGCTCGAGACGACCGCTACACCGAACGGCGACGCCTATCTGCTGAACGGCGTGAAGTGGTTCGCCTCGAACGCGAACGGGAAAGCGTTCGTCGTGCTGGCAAAACCCGAGGGTGCGACCGACGACCAGAAGGGCGTGAACTCATTCCTCGTGCTGCTCGATCGCCGCGATGGCAGCCGCAACGGCGTCTACATCCGGCAGCTGAAGGACAAGCTGGGCACGAAGGCGGTCGCTTCGTGCGAGATAGAGTTCAAAGACGCGGAGGCGTTCATCCTCTCGGGCAAGTCAGAGGGCCGTTCGAGTGCTACGGGCGACGGCGCGGGACTGTCACGCATGATGGCGCTCACGAACGGGTCGCGCATCGGCGTCGCAGCCATGGGACTCGGCTGCGCGCGCCGGGCACTGGTGGAATCGCTCTGCTATGCGCGGGCGCGCGAGGCGTTCGGGCAACCCATTCTCCAGCATCCGCTGATGCGCCGGAAGCTCGCGGAACTCATCGTCGAGGTCGAGGCCACCCAGGCGCTGGTGTTCGATAGCTACTACATCCCGAACCGCGTGCGTGCAGCCGGCGCCGGTGGCCGGCTCAGGCTGACGCCGGCGCTCGTGAAGCTCAAGGCGGCGCGGCTCGGGATCACGGCGGCGAGCGATGCCATCGAAGTGCACGGCGGCAATGGCTATTGCGAGACGTGGCCCGTGGCCCGCATTCTGCGTGACGCACAGGTGAACACGGTCTGGGAAGGCACGGACAACATCCTCTGCCTCGATGTGCGGCGATCAATCGAACGCGAGGGCGCGGATGTGCCGTTTATCGAACGGCTGCGTGAGGCGGTCGCGAATGCTGGCGAAGGCGGGAGCACCGCGGCGCTGGTCGCGGAGCGGATCACGGACCTCGAGAACGCGATCGGCTCGTGGAAGACGCTGGAGCGGCGCACGGCCGAGGCCCGGCTGTACCCGCTCGCGCAGTTCATGATCGATGTCTATGCGGGTGCGTTGCTGCTCGAACAGGCGAAGTGGGAGAGCGACCGTGGCGGCACGCGCAAGGCGCTCGTGGCGCGGCTCTGGGCGCAATCGCACCTGGCAGATGGCGGCGCCCTCCGGGGCATCGATGCGCCGGATGACGATGCCCTCGACCACTTCGACGAACTGGCCGCGGGCGCGCTCACTTTCGATAGCTGATGATCAATCGCAACCAACGAGCGGCAGTTGAGGGAGGGGTACATGGCGACGGTTGAGACGGTGCTTGGGCCGGTGGATGCGTCGAGACTCGGCGTGACGCTGAGCCACGAACATGTGCTGGTGGGAATGGGCCAAGACAACCACCATTACCCCTGGCGCTTTGATTGGGAAGCGACACGCGCGAATGCAATCCGCGAATTGAGTGAAGCGCGCGCGGGCGGCGTGTCCACCATCATCGACCTCACGACGCCAGACCTTGGCCGCGATGTGAGTTTTGTGCGCGATGTCGCACAGGCCAGCGGGATGCAAGTCGTGGTGGCGACCGGCATCTGGCGCGATGTCCCAAGGTCATTCTGGGAACGCGATCACGACACCATCGCCGATATCTTCGTGCGGGAGATAGAAGTGGGGATCGGCCGCACGAACATCAAAGCGGGCGCTATCAAGGTGGCGAATGACATGGGAGGCGTGACGGCGGAGGGCGAGCGCATTCTGCGAGGCGCGGCGCGCGCACTCAAGCGCACAGGTTGCCCCATCAGCACGCATCACTGGGCGCCCGAGCAGGTTGGACGCCGGCAAGTCGAGGTGTTCCAGGAAGAGGGTGCACCGATGGACCGCATCTGCATCGGCCACAGCGCCGACACAACCGATGTGGGCTATCTCGAAGATCTGTTGCGGACCGGCGTATATCTCTCGATGGACCGTTACCCCGGCAGTGGCGACCGGCCCGGGTGGGAGCAGCGCAACGCGACCGTGAAAGCGCTCATCGACCGCGGTTGGGTGGGCCGGCTCATGCTGGGCCACGACTATGCTCCTGCGCCGGTGCCTGCAGGCCGTCCGATGTCCGCGCCCTCGGGCCCAACGCGCTACCTCTTTGTGAGCACCGTCGCCGTACCCGCGCTGAAGGAAGCCGGGGTCAGCGAAGATGACATCCAGACGATGCTCGTTGATGTGCCGCGCCGGTTCTTGACGGGCGAGTGAGGCGTAACACCTTCGAGTGTCCGAGACGACGGGCGGTGTACGGGTGAGCGGGACACTGAGCGATTGGATTTTCTCGCGGCGAAGACAGGACGCCCTGCAAGTCAGCCACCAGGGCAACGCCTACCGATGAGGTGGCGACGGGGCTGGGGTTCGGTAGCGCCGCGCGTAGGCCAGCACTGCGGCGCAGGTGGCCGCGCTCACAATCCCGCCGACGCGAAACGTCGCTGGGGCGCCGATGGTGGCGGTCAGTGCGCCGCCGATACCGGGGCCGATCGCGAGTCCGAGGCCGGTTAGCGCGACGGTGAGGCCGATGAGCGTGCCGCGATGCGATTCGGGCACGAGGTCCATGGTGGCGGAGATGAACGCGGGCACGGAGAACACATAGCCGCAGAAGATCAACGCACCGCCGGTGGCTGCGACCACGACGCTGTCCGCCCCTGAGACCGTGAGCATGCCGGCCACCACCAGCGCTTCGCCGATGACGAACGGCACCATGCGGCCGGCGCGGTCGGCGAGATGGCCAGCGGGGATGTAGAGCGCACCACCGAGGATGACGCCCGGGATCAGTGCGACAGTCACGGTTGTGAACGAAACGCCGAGGTGGTCCGTACCGAATGGCCTGATCGCCGGGATGATAAGCGTCGGGCCCGCCGTGGCGAGCAGCACCAGCACGCACAGGAGGCCCATCTGCAGCGACCACACTTCCCGGATGGGCGGCCGGCGAGGGGCATCCGCGTGATGATGCGGCAGCCGATACCGCGGGATACCGAGCGCAGCGGGCAGTGCGGAACACGCCACGACAGCTACCGCGATCGCCATGAGGACGCGCGGGTGCCCGCCGACGAGGAACGCACCGATGAGCGCACCGAGACCGAAACCGAGCAGTTGGCACACATTGAGAAAGCCCACCACCTTTCCGCGCAATGATTCCGCGAAGAGGTCGGCGCTTATCGCGTACGTCGCCGGCCAGAAAAAGGCGGTGCCGAGCCCGAGCAGTGCCGCCCCGGGCAGATAGACCCATCGCACATCGACGACGGCCATGAGTGCAACAGCGGGGATGAAGAGCGAAAGGCCGATGAGGAGGTCGAACTTGCGCTCGATATGGTCGCTGATGGCGCCGGTGGGGGTCTCGCTGAGGAATCGCGCGAGACCGTACGCAGCGAGCAAGATGCCCCCCCAAGCATCGCCGGCCCCGAGAGCGCGCGGGACATGGTCCTGGAAGATGGGGAAGAGCATGATGCCGAGCGCCACCTGGAGCAGGAAGATGACGGCCCCGAGGGATGCAGCGACGCGGCGAGGCCGTGCGGCGGACGCTATTGTTTGGTGCAGGACACTCGTCTGTTCGACGGCCATAGGTGAGAGCGTAGCGCAGCCAGCGACAAGGGCGGCGGTGGCGCGCACATTCGTAAGCGCCTCCTGGCATCACGCCCTGCGATGCAGCGGACACGCCGGCACAATGATGCGCAACGAACAAATGGGAGCACCGCCATGTCCGAACCCATCTTCCAGGTCATCGAAACCGAACTTGGGCGCGGCGTCACGTATGACTGCGGCTGTCCGTGCACGCCGACCGCTGTCCTGTCGGTCAACGAGGTGGGGTCGGAGCACTGCTGCTGTGGAAAGGTGCACTTCGCCGGCGCGGGTGCGGCCACCGCGATGGATGCGTATCTCGCGGAACGAAAAGCCACTCGCACGCGCGAGCCAGAATACACGCGTGGCGCCGGGACGATCGAAGTGGACGGGGCGGCCGTCGAAGTCGCCTGGGCGTTTCCGGTGGATTGAACGTATGCCACCAGCGGCCTTCTCGGCGGGTGCCCGTTGCAGCAGCGCCGCGGGGCACATCACGGGCGTTGAATCTCAGGACCAGCGATCCCAGCGCATGATCTCGCTGACCGGCTTCCGCGTCACCGGCCCGAAGTTGCCCTTGGGGTAGCCCACCGGGATCAGGCAGAACGGTTCGATCGTGTCCGGCAGACCGAGTACGTCCTTGGCGGCAGCCCGGTCGGCGATTGCGAATGTGGTCGGCGTGGCCGCGAGACCCAGCGCCCGCGCCGCGAGCAGCAAGTTCTGTACGCCGGGCCAGATAGAACCTCCAGCGCCGGCGCCCGCACTGAAGCTGTCCCGGCGCGGCCCTGCTCCGAGTTCCAAACACGCGATAATGAGCACGGGAATCTCGGCGAAGTGCTCAGCCTGCCAACGCACCGCGCCGAGCATGCGCTGCCGCGCCTCGGCCGACTGGTGGGGCAGAGCGTCCGCGCGGTTCCCTGCCACGTACGCCTCGAAGACCTTCCTGTTCAGTTCGGCGAGGCGCTCTTTCTGTTCACGCGAGCGGACAAGAATCCAACGGCCATTCTGTACGTTCGAGCCGGAAGGCGCCTGGTTGGCCGCATCGACCAGCTTCAGCAGAAGATCCTCTGGCACGGCATCCGGCCTGATTCGCCGCATTGCCCGGCAGTTGTACATCACCTCGAATAAACCCATCTCGTCAGCCATATGTGCTCGTCTCCAACATTCGATGGACTGACTCTACGGGGATCGCGGCTGGGGTTCTATGTCGGGGTGATTCGCCGCCGGCCGTAGTCGGGGGGTCAGGGAGGCGGCCGCCTCACGAAGGATCTGCATCGAACGGTTCAACGGTTAGCGAAACGGGTGATCCATGGTGCTGCGGCAGGCAGTACGAGTGCCGCGGCGACCGCCCCCGCCACCAGGCTGCTGACATTCAGGGTCAATCTGAGGCCACGGTGGGGATGCAATTCCCGCGGCCGCCAGTCCGCAACTGCCAGCCCGGGCACACGCCAGACGTATGCAAGGACGTGGACGGTCGTCACACCGAACCACACGAAGAAACTGACACGATGCACCGAAAGCAGCAGGTCGCCATTGCGCGGGCCAGTAATGAGCAGTCCTATCCCGCTGCCAACCACAATGACGGTCGAAAGAACGAGCACGGGCGCGAGGATTCGCAGGAGTGGTAACGGCGGCCCCTTCTCGCGATACGCACGCGCGCCAGTGTAGTAGCGAATGAAGCGGTAGCCCGTGCTGCCAAGTTTGACCGCGAGCGGCCCCACGAGCATGACACCCACGAATACATGGACTGAGAAGAGTTGGTGGACCTGCAGTATCGTGAGCCCTTCGACGGCCAGCAAGAAAAACAGCGCGCCGCCGGCAACGGCCGTGATCCGCTCATTCCCGGGGACGCCCATCGCGGCCGGGATTGCCGCGGTCGAACTGGCACGGACCGGGTTGTGGTTTCGCACTACCTGCACGGCGCTCATGGTACGGACCGAAAATTAGATCGTTCATATGCAGCGCCCATGCGGGAAAGGTCCGGGGAAGCCCGGGGGCCAGTAGCCAACGGACGTGGCGTGTAGAGCGGCCTCAACCCTCGCTGGAGGTGGCGGGAGAGGTGGCTGGCAGCGATGGTATCCGGACGGTGAACGTGGCGCCGTGCCCCGGCTGCGACCGCACGGCGATGGTCCCGCGATGGGCGGCTACAATTGTCTGCGCAATGGCGAGTCCCAGGCCGGTACCGGCATCCGTTTGCGCTGCGGCGCGCGCGCTATCGCCCCGGTAGAACCGATCGAAAACGTGGCGCTGCTGTTCCAGGCTCATTCCAGGCCCCGCGTCGGCGATGACCAGCACCGCACGCTTGCCGCCGCGCGTCAACGTCACGTCCACGGTCGTTGCGGCGGGGCTGTAACGGATTGCGTTGTCGAGGAGGATAAGGACAACCTGGCGCAGGCGGTCCGCGTCCCCGTTAACAACGACCGGCGCGAGGTCGGTAGTGATGCGGATGTCGTGAAGTTCGGCCAGCGCATCCATGTCGCGCACGGCTTCCGCCACGAGCTGATTCAGAGCAAGCGCGTCGCTCGCCAGGTTGAGCCTGCCCTCATCCGCGCGGGCCAACGTCAGAAGGTCATTCACGAGCCTCGTCATATGGCGCGCACTCTGGTCAATGGCGTCTACCTGTTCAATCACATCGTCGAGCGGACGCGTGGCGCGCCGCACCAGGCGGTCGACGTTCGCGCGCACGACGGCGAGGGGCGTGCGAAGCTCGTGCGATGCATCGGAGATAAACCGCCGTTGCGATTCAAACGCCGCCCGCACGGGTATGAGCGTCCGGCCCGCAAGCCACAATCCACCTGCCGCTGATAGGACGATTGCCGCACCGCCGCTGAGTACCAGGATGATGGCGAGGGTCCGGAGCTCGTGGTCGCGCGCGTTGATGCCCTGGCCGATGTGGAGGTAGCTCGCCGGGTTGGAGCCCTCGGCGGCCACGTAGACGGTTTCAATGCGGTAGCGATCATCATCGGTGGAGACTGTGCTCCAGCGAGTGCCCGTCATCGCCGCGGCGTTCAGCCCTCCAAATGGCAGGCCCGTGAGGTCTATTCCCCGCGGATTCGAAAGGACCTGTCCACTGGGGCTGGTGGTGACGAAGAACACGTCGCTCGAGATGAGCTGAGCAAGCTGCCCTTCGTTGCGTTCGTGGTTGAAATTCAAATCTGGCTGCGTTGACGTTGACTGGTGCAGCAGCTGAGCGCTGGCCTGCCTTATCGAAGCGTCGATCTGGTCGTCCAATCGCTGGCGGACGAAGAGGTAGATGGCGATGCCCGCGGCAATGAGTGTGACAGCCATGGCGCAGGTGTAGAGCGCGGCGACGGTGCGAAGCCGCTTGGGCATGAACTCGCGGTCTATCTTGTTCCTGAGGTAGTAGATGTAGATATCCACCACGTTCGAATCAGTCATGACGTCATAGCTCCAGACCCGCTCCAGCAGTTGTGAACGGGTCAACACCTGCCCGGGGTGGCGCATGAGTTCTTCGAGCAGCGCGAACTCCTTCGCGGTGAGTTCGATGTGCTGTCCTTGCCGGATAGCCTCGCGGCCGAGGAGGTCGAGTTCGAGGTCACCATTCACGAGCCGCGTGACCCCTTCGGCCTCCACGCGCGAACGGCGAAGCAGTGCACGCAGTCGCGCCAGCAGCTCGGCGAGGGCGAACGGCTTAACGAGATAGTCATCGGCCCCCGCATCAAGGCCGGTGACGCGGTCACTAATCGCATCGCGGGCGGTCAACATCAGGATCGGTGTCTCGATTCCCATCTTGCGCAGTCGCCGAGCTACTTCGTAACCGTCGACAATAGGGATGAGTACATCGAGCAGGATGGCGTCGTAGCGTTGGTCCTGCACGATTGCGAGGGCTTCTGCACCATCGGCAGCGCAATCAACGCTGTAGCCCTCGTCCCCGAGATGCCCGGCCACCACGCTGGCGAGCCTTGCGTCATCCTCCACGAGCAGCAGCTTCACAAGGCCATCAGAGCAGATCGCCGCCCTTACTTCATTAGAGACTTCACACGTCCCGTTGAGTTTGCTCCCATGCGCACCTGTCACACTGGTGAACACGTCGCGCCAAAGCGGAGGATAGCTGGATGGGACGATTCTGGATGCGTAACACGCGGCTGAAGGTGGCATTGCTACTGACCGCGCTCATGATGACCCTCGTGATCTACGGGATCGTGCAGGCAGACCCATTGCCGGCAAGCCACCCGGCCGCGACGCAGACCGCGCTCGCCGGGCCATCGAATGAGGGTTCGAGCCAGCCGGTGGCGCCATCATCCGGTGACGATGAACAGAACAACGTCCCGGTCACTCGCCCTATGCCGCAAGCACGCACATCCCGCGGGTCATGATGAAGTCGTGTCGCGGCGACCGCCGTGGCGCTGAAGCTGCCTGGAGAGACACACATGAATGAGGCCTGGTACCTGTCACGCGCCACGGGCTTTACAGCGTACATTTTGCTGTTCGCTGCAGTGGCGCTGGGCCTGGCCATCCGCACTCGCGGACTCGACCGGCTGGTTGCGCGCTGGCGCGTGACAGACCTGCACATCTTCATCTCGCTCCTGGCACTGGGCTTCGTCATCCTGCACGCGGCTTCGCTCTTGTGGGACACGTTCTTCGGTTACTCACTCAGCCAGGTGCTCATCCCGTTCACCGCTCCCACGCGGACGCTCTGGACCGGCGTCGGGATAATATCGGCCTACCTGCTGCTCATCGTGGTGGTGAGTTTCCCGCTCCGCCGGTGGACCGGCTATCGGCTGTGGCGCGCGATCCACTACAGCACATTCGGGCTCTACGTCCTGGCTACGGCGCACGGCGTGTTCACCGGGACAGACAGCACGACCGCCTGGGCCGAAGTGCTCTACCTGGTACCAGCGTCCGTGGTGCTCATACTCACCCTGTATCGCATCAACCGCCGCAGCCGCCTGCCTGCCACGGCCACACCCGAGGATGTGCGTGCGCGCGCATTGGGCTGGAGTGCCATGGCCGCGGTCGTGGCCGGCGTTGTCCTCCTTGCGGCGGGTCTCGGCCCATTCCATTGGTTCGGCCCGAGCGCCGGCAACGGGCAAGTGACAGCGGCGGCGGTAACACGCGAGCCTGTGGATCGTGGGAACTTCTCGGACACCTTCACGGGCACGGTGGCGACCAATCAGACCTCGGGCAGCGAAGGACAGGTGTCGCTGCGCATCGACGCGAGCGGGCAGCGCGACGCTCGGTTCGATATCGAGCTGAATGTTGACACCGTCAACAGGCGGGTCACGACGACCTCGGCAACGATGACAGACAACGCGGGCCAGCCTCTGTGCGTGGGGCAACTCGTGGCGCTCAGCAACGAAGGCTTTCGACTGGAGTGCCAGGGCGAGGGCGCGCTGGCGGGGAACAGCATCCAGGTGGACGCATCCTTCAGCCAGCTAACGGACCGGACAGTTGAGGGCACGCTAACGAGCAGCCGTGTGAGCTAGCCGCCCCGGCATGTTCGGTATCGTGATCGCTACGTGCGCGGCCCACGCGGGGCGCGAGTGAGGCAGAAGCACGGTGCGGTGCGTCACCGCCGTGACGGGAGGAACCCTCGGCCGAAGAAGCCGAAGAACGGCGAGCCGGCGCCTACCAGGAACCCGAGCCCGTACCAGTTGTCATCCCGCTTCACGTTATAGAGTGGGTACTGCTGCCAGTGCCCAAACGCATGCACGATGAGCACGACCCAGGCCGAGAAACCGTTCCACAGACCCCAGAGCAAATCCTGCCACCACATGAGCGTCCCTCCATCGAGTAGACCGATTGGTGTTCCAACCATGCCTCGATGGCACGAACGCGCTCAATGCTCGCATGCTACGAAAATCGTACAGGTGCGTATCAATCGCGTGATTCGAATCGCGCGCTCGTGCGCAGGGGAAGGCCGCGGGCTGCGGGCGACTTACCCGAGCGCCTTCTTCATGGTGATCCCAATCTCGGCGGGGGAATCGCTGACGATAGCGCCAGCCGCGCGGAGGGCGGCCTTCTTGTTCTCCGCTTTTCCGTCTTCGCCGCTGATGATCGCGCCGGCGTGGCCCATGCGGCGTCCGGGAGGGGCCGTGGCCCCGGCGATGAAGGCGACGACGGGCTTCTTCACGTGCTCTTTGATGTAGCGGGCCGCTTCCTGCTCAGCCGAGCCGCCGATTTCGCCCACCATCACGATGGCGTCAGTGTCAGGGTCTTCGTTGAGCATGCGCACGGCTTCGATCTGCGGGGTGCCGATGATGGGATCGCCACCGACGCCGATGCACGTGCTCTGGCCGATACCTTCGGCGGTGAGCTGGGCGACCACCTCATACACGAGGGTGCCCGAGCGGCTGACGACGCCGACGCGGCCGGGGAGGAAGACATCGCCAGGCATGATGCCGACGCGGGTCTTCGTGCCGGGGGTGATGACGCCCGGACAGTTCGGGCCGATGAGGGTCGATTTCGTGGCGCGCAGGGCGGCTTTGACCTTCACCATATCGAGGACGGGGATGCCTTCGGTGATGCAGACGATGAGCGGAATGCCGGCGGCGGCCTCTTCGAGGATGGCGTCCGCAGCGCCGGGGGCGGGCACGAAGATGATGCCGACGTTCGCGCCGGTCGCACTCACCGCCTGTTCCGCCGTGGTGAAGATCGGGATGCCATCGACATCCTCGCCGCCGCGCCGCGGATGGATGGCGGCGACAACGTTCGTGCCGTAGGCGACCGAGCGGCGGAGGTGGTTGGTGCCTTCGGTCCCAATACCCTGGACGAGGAGGCGGGTTTCTGCATCGACGAGGACAGCCATTGGCAACTTCCGATCAGGGATTTTCCGATTGCCGCACACGGGAGGGGAAGGAGACGGCAGGGTGGATGGCCCGGTAGGAGAGGATACAGGGGAATGGGGTCAGGGAACAGGGACACCGGCTCTGCGGGCCGCACGTCGGACGCGAAGCACGAAGCCGTCGCCGGTGCTGATAGGGCGCTAGCACGCTGGCGATCTAGAATGGACAGGCCGCTGCGGAGAGGTGGCAGAGTGGTTGATTGCAGCTGTCTTGAAAACAGCCGAGCGAGAGCTCCGGGGGTTCGAATCCCTCCCTCTCCGCCAGGTCCTTGGTCCTGGCCTGTTGAGGCCAGCCGCCTCGGTCCTTAGCACTCTTGACATGAGAGTGCCAGCGTGTCGAGAATCGAAATGCAGGATATTGCGGCTCCTGCGGAGGTCCCTTTGCCCACGTACGAATATCATTGCCCCGCCTGCAATGCCACCTATGACCTGCGCCAGAGTTTCTCTGCCGAAACGACCCACACCTGCGAGGTATGCGGGAAAGGCACTGCAAAGCGCGTCCTGCACGCACCTCCGGTCGTGTTCAAGGGGAGCGGCTGGTACGTCACCGATAGCCGCGGGAAGTCGTCCGCTGCGGTGAGCGACCACCACACCGCAGACAGCGGCTCATCGGGGGACAGCGATTCGTCCGGCGGCGCTTCGAGCGACACGAGCCCGGCCTCGCCAACCAAGAGCGGAGGCGATACAGCGGCAGCAGCTTCGTAGCGACAGCCTCAGCTCTTGTCGCTATCCTCCCAAATCTAGCGTTACCACGTGCAGCCTTGCGGGGCGGTCAGGCTATACTATGCGGCGATGCAGGGAGTCGCCGGTGCGCCCGAGCGAGCGGCGAAAATC
>JAFKFP010000087.1:15831-25549 GCA_017308185.1 bacterium
CCACGCGCGAGCGAATAGTTGACTGTGCACGGCGTCTCTTCCTGTGTAATGGCTACGAGGCCACGAGCATCCGCTCGGTAGCACGTGAAGCGGGGTTAAGTGATCCCGCAGTCCACTACCACTTCGGTTCCAAACAGGAATTGCTCGCGGCAGTGATCGAGTCTCAGGCTGCACTGGCGGGAGATTCGCGGGTACATACCGGCGTTTGTGAAACCCGCGCATGCCTGGTGGAGTGCCTCGTCAACTACTTCTTCACGTATGTGCGCCTCCCCGACCTTGTGCGCATGCTGCTCCGCGAGCAGATCGTGAACGAACCGACGAGCACGGAGACCGCGAGCCGCCTCGCGCAGCGCTTCGTCGATTTCATGGCACTCTCGTTCGAGAACGTGTACGGCGGCCGCGCTCCGCTGTTGCTCGACACCGTTGACATGCTGCTTTCGGGCGTGCTCTGGGACGAGATACTGGACCGTCCCGATGATTTCGCCCAGGCCACGCGCCAACCGGAGTTTCGCGAGCGCGTGCGCGGGCTTGTCGCGCTGGTACTGCCGCCTGTTTGCGCGCCGCCCGGTAGCGCGCCATGACCACAGTGCCGCGCATCATCGCGGCGGCGATGGAACTCTTCGGGACACAGGGATTTGAGGAAACCTCGATACGTCAGATCGCTGATCGCTGCGGCCTGACGGATGCAGCCGTGCTCTATCACTTCCGCTCGAAGCGGCAGATCCTCGCGGCGGTATGGAGGGATGCCTTCCGCGGCGGCCCCAGCGACCAGTTCGAACCCGCGGGCACACTGGCAGAACACGTGGACCGCATCGTTGCAATGGCACTTGCGGACATGGCCATGCGCGACGCGGAGACGCGGCTGATGGTGCGGCAGACTCTCGCCGGCGATATAGAGGCCGTGGAACTGCGCGCTGCGCGGCTTGAAGCATGGGGAAGCTCACTCGAATCACTCTTTGAGCAGACCTATCCCGCGGAGCAGGCCGAGAGAATGGCCGATGCACTGACGATGCTCCTGACGGGCTGCATGCTGCGGAGCCAGATAGAATACGGCCGCGCATTCGCAGACCACTGCCGTGACGGTGAGTACCAGCGTCACGTCCAACAACTCGCGCGGACGATCCTGCGGCCACTGCCGGAGGCAGTCTAGCGGATGCGAGTCCTGGTGCAGCGTGTTAGCCGCGCGCGCGTGCTCGTGGAAGGGGCGGTGGCCGGCGAAATTGGTGCTGGGCTGTTGGCATTTGTTGGGTTCGCACCGGCCGACACGGATGCGCTCGTCCAGCAACTCGCGGCGAAGCTCGTAGGCCTGAGGATCTTCGAAGACAACGCGGGGCGGATGAACCTTTCACTCGAGGAAGCCGGCGGCGCAGTGCTCTGCGTGAGCCAGTTCACGCTCTATGGCGACGTGCGGCGGGGCAGACGGCCATCATTCGCCGGCGCCGCGGAGCCACGGCTTGCGGATGAACTGTACGGCGAGTTTTGTGGGGCAATCGAGGCTCTCGGCATCCGCTGCGAGCGGGGCGTGTTTGGCGCCCACATGATGGTCGAACTTGTGAACGACGGGCCCGTGACACTCATGCTCGACAGTGCAGATTTGGAGCGGCCCCGGCGTGCTTGACGGAACCAGTGGCTGCACCGCAAGTTTCATACCACCCCCGGTTGAGGATGTGATGCGATGCGGATGAGCCGGCTGTTCTTGAAGACGATGCGCGAGGCGCCAGCGGAGGCGGAACTCGCCAGTCACCAGCTCCTCTTACGCGCAGGATTGGTCTCGCCGTTGGCAGCAGGGCTCTACTGCTTCACACCCCTCGGCTGGCGCGCAATCCAAAACGTCCAGGCCATCATCCGCGACGAAATGGACCGGGCCGGCGGGCAAGAGCTGCACCTGCCTGCCTTGAACCCCGTCGAGTTATGGGAACAGTCCGGGCGGGCCGAGAGCATGGGCGACGTCCTTTTCCGCCTGGCCGACCGACGCGAACGGGGATTTGTGCTCGGTGCGACGCACGAAGAGGTGGTGAGTTCGCTCGTGGGCCGCACCATCCAGAGCTACCGCGACCTGCCATTCACTGTCTATCAGATTCAAACCAAGTTCCGGGATGAGCAGCGGCCTCGTGGCGGACTCGTCCGGCTACGTGAGTTCACGATGAAGGATGCGTACAGCTTCGATACCGGCTGGTCCGCGCTCGACGACTCATACGCCGCCATGTTCGAGGCCTACACGCGGATCTTTGCGCGGGCAGGCGTGCCCGTCATCCCCGTCGCAGCCGATTCCGGCGCTATCGGCGGTAAGGATAGCCAGGAGTTCATCTTCCTGACCGAATCGGGCGAGGACGAGATCCTGCTGTGCTCAAACTGCGGGTATGCGGCCAACGGCGAGAAAGCCGAATTCGCGCCCTCGGCGCCGGTCGAAGCCGATCTCAAACCAATGTCGAAAGTCTCGACGCCGGGCACGAAGACAATCGCGGAGCTTGCTTCGTTCCTGGGCATTGAGCCACGCCAGACGAACAAGGCTGTGTTCTACCGGGCCGATGGCAAGCCCGTATTGGTCTCAATCCGGGGCGACCTGGACGTCAATGAAATCAAGCTCAAGAACGCCCTCAAGGCGAACGTCGTCGAGCCGATGGATGAACGCATGGTTGATGCGGCCGGGCTGGTGGCGGGCTACGCTTCGGCCGTCGGGCTCAGCGACGTCACAGTCGTGGCCGATGCGAGCGTGGTCGAGGCGAAAAACCTCGCCGCCGGCGCGAACGAGCCCGGCATGCATTACGTGGATACGAACTACGGCCGCGACTGGGATGCTCAGGTGGTCGCCGATGTGGCACTCGCCCGCGCCGGAGATGCCTGCGTGAACTGCGGCACACCCCTGGAGACGCGCCGCGGCATGGAGATGGGACACGTCTTCAAGCTCGGCACGATGTATGCCGAATCGATTGGGGTGCACTTCCTCGATGAAGACGGCGAACGCAAACCAGCGGTGATGGGCTGCTATGGCATCGGCGTCGAACGGCTGCTCGCGGCGGTGCTCGAGGAGAACCACGACGACAACGGGATCGTGTGGCCGGCCGAAGTCGCGCCGTACGACGTCAGCGTGGTAGTGCTCAATTCCGAGCAGGAAGCCGTCTCAGACGCAGTCAACGAACTGGAGCCTGCGCTCTTGGCCGCCGGCCTCAGTGTGTTAATTGATGACCGCGAGGAGTCGGCCGGGATCAAGTTCAAGGACGCAGACCTCCTGGGCATGCCCCTGCGGATGACCGTGAGCCCGCGCTCGCTCGAACGCGGAGGCATCGAGGTTCGCGACCGCAAGAGCGGCGAGACGGAGGTCCTTGCCGTCGCGGCGGCTGTGGCGCGCGCCGCACGGGCGAGCAGCTAACACCAGGTCTCATCCGGCCCTGCAACGATGATCGGCACCTGGCTGCGAGACCTTCGCAACAGCGACGGCCGAACGGTTACGTCTTCGATGGCCGGCGCGGAATAGGGTGAGTGCGAAGCCGTCAGTGCATGGAGGTGTAGACGATGGCCCGTGTGGAAAAGAGCATCAACGTGAATGTGCCGGTCACGATGGCATACAACCAGTGGACGCAATTCGAGCAATTTCCGCGTTTCATGGAGTCGGTGCGGTCGGTGGTTCAGCTTGACGACCGCCGCCTGACATGGCACGCAAGGGTCGGGAACCGGGAAAAGTATTGGGACGCCGAAATACAGGAGCAGGTGCCCGACCGCCGTATCGTGTGGCGGAGCACCCAGGGTGCAACGAATGCCGGCCAGGTAACGTTCCAGCCAATCGATGACGAGCACACGCGCCTCACGCTGCGCATGAGCTATCGGCCCGAAGGGATGCTCGAGCAAGCCGGAAGCGCGATGGGCATGATGTCCCGCATGGTCGCGAACGACCTCAGCCGCTTCCGCGACTTCGTTGAGTCCCAACCAATGGAAACCGGGGCCTACCGTGATGAGCTGCCCAACCCGAATGCGCCGGGTGGTCACACGCAGGGCAACCTCTAGCCTGCGGCTCGGCAGACAGGACGAAAGGCCCGGGAATCCCGGGCCTTTCATTTTCCTACGCGCCGCTGGTTTAGCCGCGGGGAAGTCCGAGGCCGCGTGTGGCGATGATATTCCGCTGGATCTCGCTCGTGCCGCCGGCGATGGTCGACGCCACGGTGCCGAGGTAGGTACGTGCGGCTTCCCCTTCCATGGGAGCGTTGTTGCCGGTAACGCCGCCCCACATACCGATCGTGGCGAGGCTGGTCCGGGCAATGCGCTGGGACAGTTCGCTCGAATAAAGCTTCGTGGCCGATGCTTCAGCGTTCGGGATTTCGCCGCGGGCCTGCATCGAGATAACGCGCAGCGACAGGAGCAGGGCTACCTGCACTTCGACGGCGCGCTCGGACCACTGCGCCTTCATCGATTGATAGGCTGAGGGGCTCAAATCGGTGCGGTGCTCGTGCATCCATTCCACGCCTTTTTCGACGTTATGGCGGTGGCCTACGGCGCTGCCGATGGATGAACGTTCAAAGTCGAGCGTCGTCGCGCCGACGTACCAGCCCCGGTTCACTTCGCCGACGATGTTGCTCGCGGGTACGCGGACATCTTCGAAGAAGACTTCGTTGAAGCTGTGCATGTTGCCCATGTTGATGAGCGGCCGGACGTTGATACCCGGCGTCTTCATGTCGATGAGGAAGTAGCTGATGCCGCGGTGCTTCGGGGCATCGGGGTCGGTCCGGGCGAGCATGAACATCCAGTTGGCACGGTGGGCGCCGGACGTCCAGATCTTCTGGCCGTTGATGACGTAGTCATCGCCGTCACGGATGGCACGCGTCTGGAGGCTGGCGAGGTCGCTGCCGGAGCCGGGCTCGCTATAGCCCTGGCACCAGACGGATTCACCGCGGAGGATGCGACCAAGGTGCTCCTTCTTCTGCTCCTCGGTGCCGTGCGCGATGAGGGTGGGGCCGAGCATCATGACGCCGCTGCCGCCAAGGTTGGGCGCGCCCGCTTCGGCGAACTCCTGGTTGAGGATGAACTGATCCATCACGCCGAGGCCCGCTCCGCCGTACTCCTTCGGCCATGCCGAGGCGATCCAGCCGCGGTCGGCGAGCGCCGAGCGGTATTTCCCAAGGGCCGCGGTGTCGGACTCACCCTCTTCCATGTAGGTGAAGGTCTTGAGGGACGGGTCGAGATTGTCTTTCAGGAAGGTCCGAACTTCATTGCGCCAGGCGGCTTGCGCGGGGTTGTCGTTGAATTCCATCGGTATCCTCAGATGTCGTAATGCGCGGATTCTACCCGAGTGCAATGCATTTGTGTCACGGCCGCTTGGGCAGCAGACTCGCCGGGGGCATTGCCCGCCTTCGGTTGCTACGCAAGGAGGGCGCGTACGCGCGCGAGACGCTCTATCGAACCCAGGACATCGGTCTGCGAGGACGTGAGGTGGCGCACGATGATATCGGTGACGCCGAGTTCGCCGTATGCGGCGAACTTCTGGGCCACGGATTCGGCGTCGCCCCAGACCAACGCGGACGGGTCGAATCCACGGTAGCCACGCTCGCTTATCGGGCCGGCGACCGCGAGGGCATCGTCGGCATCGTGACCCACGTAGACATCACGCCGAAGGGCTACTGTGTCGAACGGTCGGCCATATTCCTGGCGACGTTCGCGATAGTAATCGATCCAGTGTTTTGTCTCTTCGAACGTGAGCTCCGGCCCACCCAGCCAGGCGTCCCCAAGGCGGGCGGCGCGGTCGACGGCAGGTTCGACGCTTCCGCCTATCCAGACTTCGACGGGTTCTGCGGGGATGGGCGAGATCCGGGCGTCCTTGATGGGGAAACGGCCCGACGCGGTGACGGTCTCGCCGGCGAGAAGGCCGCGGACAATCGCAAGCCCATCTTCGAAGCGCGATGGGCGGTGTCGGATATTGATACCCATCGCTGCGAATTCCCGTTGGCCGCGGCCGAGGCCCGCCTGGATGATGAAGCGGCCCTGGGCGATAGCCGCGAGAGAGCCAACTTGCTCGGCAAGGAGGACGGGATCCCACATGGGCAGCAGGAAGAGCGCTCCTGCCGGACGGCTGCTCCACTCCGCCAGCAGGCGCCCCATGAGCGGGACGTTCTGCAGGTACGGGCTTGCGGTGATGTGATGGTCGCCGACGAAGAGCGAGTCGAGCCCGGCATCGTTCGCGCTGCGGGTACGTTCGACAAGGTCGCGCACCGTCTGACGCACGTCCGGTGCAGGGTTCGCGCTTGCGAGCGAGATACCGATGCGCATTGTCTCTCCCCTGTCTTCCGGCCGCGCGGAGCGGCTGTTCTGTGGATGGATACTAGTTGGAAAACCAGTCCTTCGCCGTATTCCACACCTGGCTGCCGAAATTGCGCAGGCTTTGCAGCGGCCCGCCGCCGGTCGGCGAGACGGACGGCGTCCCGGGTGTGGCCTGCTGTGGCGGCGTGGGCGTACGTGTGGGCGTGGGCGTACGCGTCGGCGAAGGTGTACGCGTAGGCGGTTGCGTGGCTGTCGGGCTCGGCTGCGCCGTATCCGTCGGCCGCGGCGTCGACGTTGGCTCGTTGGTCGGGCTGGACGTGGGCACGGCCGTTGTGGCCACCGCAGTCGGGCTTACCGACGGGACGGGCGTCGTGTTGCTTCCGCCGCCGTGGTCCCGCGTCACCAGGAACGCCGCAACCACGCCTGCCACCACCGCGAGCAGGACGACAAAGATCACCGCGAGGATCGCTCCGCCGCCACCGCCGCCAAGCGTCTCAGCGGCAGGTTGGGCACTGGTATAGGTGGTGCTGGTGACGCGACGGGTGGGGTGACGCTGGCGCAGCGGAGAATCCGGGATTGGCACCGGCGCGCGCTGCACCTGCCGCGTAGTTTGGGCGGCAACCGCTTCGCTCACGGGGCCAGCGAGTTGCCCCGCGTGGCGAAGTGCAGCCGCGAACTCGGCTGAAGTCTGGAAACGTTCGGACTGAGAGATCGAGAGAGAACGGGCGAGGACGGATTCCAGCCCCGGGCTGACCTGTGAGTTGAACGTCGTCACAGGCGGCGCGGCATTCGCCAGTCGTTGCCCCGTCAGAGCCGCAGGCGTGGAGCCGGCGAAGGGAAGCCGGCCAGCAACCATTTCGAAGATGGTGAGGCCGAGCGAGTAGACATCGGAGCGCTGGTCTGCCGGCGCGCCCTGGATTACTTCGGGCGCGAGATACGCGATAGTGCCGAGGATATCGCGCGCCTGATCGGGCAGGAGCGTGCGCGAGAGCGTATCGGCGACGCCAAAGTCGACAACCTTGGGGACGCCCTGCTCGGTGACAAGGATGTTTTCGGGCTTGATATCGCAGTGGATGACGCCCTGCTGGTGGGCGTATTCGAGGGCATCCGCGATGAGGCTGCCATACGAGATCGCTTCGGTTTCGGTCAGGTGGCCACGCGCTTCGAGGAGGCGGCGCATGGAGTAGCCGTGGACGTATTCCATGACAAGGTAGTGGCGGCCGTCCCAGACACCCGTATCGTAGACAGCGACGATGTTGGGATGTTGGAGGCGGGCGATGAGGCGAGCTTCACGGTCAAAGCCGGCGATGAGGTCGCCATCCTGGCCGGAGCTAAAGGACTCGCGAAGCAGCTTCACGGCCACCCAGCGTCCGAGTCGCTGGTCTTCTGCGAGCCAGACTTCGGACATGCCACCAGTACCGAGCAGGCGCTCGAGGCGATATCGTGAATCGATGATTTCCGAAGGATTCACCAGGCGATGATGCTCCGCGAGCTAGCCAGCGGGGTTACCTCGAAAGACCGCAACACAGAGATGGTGCTCCTCGCCGGCAGCGCCGCGTTTGTATTTGTCGCGTGGCGTGCGTTAGATGCGGCTGCCTTCGGGTTGCCCGCCAACTTTGCACGGATCGTAACCCAATTCCTGCTTTCGGGGATTGTGGGCCATATCGGCCTGCGGATCGTGGCGCCGCGCGCATCGGGCCAGTGGGACTCGTTTTCGTGACGCGGTTGGCGCCGGCCGTCGCGCAGGACCAGGCAAACTGGATCACGCTCGGCATCGTGCTCATGGTGGTCGCCGCTGCTGCGGGCCGGCGTTACCAGGTGCTGCGGCGCTACAAGTACACCGCGGCCCTCGTGGCCGTGCTCATCCTGCTCGCAACTGGCGTGGTCGGCACCACGATCAACGGCGCACGCCTGTGGGTGACGGTCGCCGACCAAACAATTCAGACCACCGAGATCATCAAGGTGTTCATCGTCGTCTTCCTCGCGGGATACCTGGCCGACGAAGCCGGCGTGCTGGCGTCGCCACGCATCAGCTTCGCGGGACGCAGGTACAGCGCGCTGCCTTATGTCATCCCGTTGCTCCTCACGCTCGGGGTCGCACTGGGCATCATCGGACTGTTGAAGGACCTCGGGCAGATCGTGATTCTGCTGCTGCTCACGGCAGCGATGCTCTACGTCGCCACGGGCCGGCGGATGTACGTCGCGCTGAGCGGCCTGCTCCTGGCGATAGCGATGGTGCTGGGCTACTACGCGTTCAGCCATGCGCGCGTACGCATCGATGTCTGGCTGGACCCACAGGCGCATGCCGACAGCACCGGCTACCAGACGCTGCAATCAACCTATGCGATCCAGGCCGGGGGCGTAACAGGCGCCGGGCTCGCGCAGGGCGACCCGGAATCGATCCCGATCGTGGATACGGACTACATCTTCAGCGCGATAGCGGAAGAACTCGGACTCGCCGGCGCGTTCGGCGTCGTGCTGCTCTTCGGGCTGCTCCTGTTCGCGGGCCTACGCGTGGCCTTGAGCGCTCGCGATGACTATGGGCACCTGTTAGCGGCCTGCATCGCGCTGCTGATCGCCATCCAGGCCGCCGTGATCATCGCAGGAAACCTGCGCATCGTGCCTACCACGGGCATCACACTGCCCTTCGTGAGTTACGGGGGGTCGAGCCTCGTCGTGAATTTCCTGCTATTGGGGCTGTTGTTGGGCGTGTCGCAGCGGGCGAACAGCACCTAGCGGCCCATCGCCGCTGACAGCCGGCAGCACCAAGCCGCCCCGTCCTGTAGGCTCGAATGAGTGCGTTCGCGTCCATTTATCGCCCTCTACATCGCGGTGCTTGTGGCGACCATGGGGATCTCCATGGTCAGTCCCCTGCTGCCTGTCTATGCGAAGGACCTGGGCGCGAACGGCGTATGGCTCGGGCTCACATTCTCGGTCTTCGCGATTGTGCAGACGTTTGTCGGGCCGTTCGCGGGGCGGCTCTCGGATAAGTTCGGGCGGAAGCCGTTCATCATCCTTGGGCTCGCAATCTACATCATCGCCGCGGTCGGGTATCTAACAGCGGAAAATTTCTACCAGGTCATCGGCCGGCGATATGACGCCGAATGGCAGCGAAGGCCGCTGGCTCGGCGTGTTCGCCACCGCCGATATCGCGGGATTCGGCACGGGACCACTCATCGCGGGTGTCTTGCGCGAAATCACCGGCTTCCGTTCCGTGTTCGTCGCAATGGCGGCGATGCTGGCGTTCTCGGCGTTCATCCTCATCTGGTGGCTGCCGCGGCACAGCCCGGCGGAACTGCGGCGGCGCGCCGGTGAGCCGGCGCGGCACGAGAACGTGACCTTCAAGGAGGCGGCGAAAGAGCGGCTGGTGATGGCCGTGACGCTCTACATGGGCCTGCAGTCGCTCGCGTATGGCGCCATCCTGAGCTTCCTTGCCCTGCGGCTGGAAGATAGCCTGCACGCATCTCCGGTG
>JAFKFP010000087.1:25599-32290 GCA_017308185.1 bacterium
TCACGGGCGGGCTGGCGCAGCCGATGCTCGGGCGGCTGGCTGATCGATTCGACCGGCGCATACTCGTAGTCATCGGGCTCACAGGCAACGCGGCCTGGATGGCGTATCTCGGATTCGCGCCCGCCTACATCCTCGTTGTGTTGATGTTGTTTCTCATGGGCGCGGGGAATGGGCTCGCCGGGGTCTCGGCGAGCGCACTACAGGTAGTGGCCGGCCGGAAGGTAGGGATGGGCACCGTGCTTGGCCTGGGCTCGGCTTCGAACGGGCTGGGGATTGTCATTGGTTCCGTAGTGGCGGGGGTGCTCGTGGATATGTTCGCGACCTCTGCCGCGTTCGTCTTCGCGGGGGCGCTCACGCTCGCAGGCGTGCCGGTCTTCCTCACACTTACGAAGGGCGTACCCACACGTGAGAGCGAGGTAGAGCCGGTGATCCGGCCGATGGTCGAGGAGGCCGCCGGAGGCCACTAGCCCGCGCGGCAGTCGCTATAACCCCTGCGGAGCCATCGGAGGTTGGTGGACTTCGCCTCCGCCAGTTTACGATCACAGCGTGACCATTCCGCAGGCGATCGAGGACCGCGCGCCACCGCCCACAGGACGATGGGTGGATGTCGCTGTGAACGCAGGCCAACCGGCCCGCATGGCGTTCACCTACAGGGTGCCATCGGATATGCCGGTCGCGGCGGGACAGGCTGTGTTCGTGCCATTCGGGCCGCGCGTGTTGCAGGGCATCGTGCTTAACGAGCGTGAACCCGCCGATGCGGAAGGCATCCGCGACATCACGGCCATCGCTGACGACCAGCCCGTGCTTGATGCGGAGCACATCGCGCTCGCGCGCTGGATGAGCGAGCATTACCTCGCTCCGCTGTGGGACTGTGTCGCGCCATGCCTGCCATCGGGGTACGGACAGAAGTCAGTCGTGATGGTCTCGCCCGTCGACGTCCCGCCGCTCTTGCCCGTCTACCCGAAGGACCGGAAAATCCTGAGCCACCTCGCTGCCCATGGGCGCGTCACGCTCGAAGCGCTGCGCGAGGCTGTCGGCACGGTCTCGATGCCGACGCTACAGCGGCTTCAGGCCGCGGGACACCTGAGTTTCGCGCAGGGGCTCGCGCGGCCGGCCGGCCATATGAAGATGGAGCAGCGCGTACGGCCGCTGCGTAACCCGGAAGCGCTCCGTGCCGAGGCAGGCCACCGCGAAGCGGACGGGCGGACTTCGGTGGCGGCGCGCATCCTGCGCCTGCTCGCCGAAGAGGGCGAGGTAACGCTCACTCGCGCCCGTGAGTTGGGAGCCACGCCCAAACACCTGGGCGAACTCGCGGACGAAGGCTGGCTCGAGCGCCGCGCGGAGCAGGTCTGGCGCGACCCTATCGCTGGCCGCAGGTTCGGCTCGCCGGGGGCGTTGCAGCTGAGTCCAGACCAGCAGGCAGTCGCCGATTACGTCGCGGAGCGCCCCGGGGAGACGTTCTTGCTCCACGGGGTCACAGGCTCTGGAAAGACCGAGGTGTACCTCGACCTTGTGGCACGCACGCTGGACGCAGGGAAGAGCGCAATCGTGCTCGTACCGGAGATCTCGCTGACGCCGCAGGCTATCCGGCGGTACGGCGAGCGGTTCGGCGAGACACTCACCGTGTTCCATTCGGGGTTGAACACCGGCGAGCTATTCGACCAGTGGCACCGCGTGAAGGCCGGCCATTCGCGGCTGGTGCTCGGATCCCGAAGTGCGATTTTCGCGCCAGCGCAGGACCTGGGCCTGGTTGTCATCGATGAGGAACACGAGTTCAGTTACAAGCAGAGCGACCCACCGCCGCGCTACCACGCCCGCGACGCGGCGGCTGAACTATCGCGGCTGACCGGCGCGACGCTGGTGTTGGGCAGCGCCACGCCGGACATCGTGACGTACCACGCGGCAGAGACGGGCGCCATCTCACGCGTGCAGCTCACGGAGCGGCTTCAGCCTTCACCGGATGGCGAGCACCAGCCGGGGAAGCTGCCGCGCATCACCGTCGTGGATATGCGCGAGGAACTCCGCATCGGCAACCGGAGCGTCTTCAGCTTCGCATTGCGGCGAGCGGTGAACCTCGCACTGGCAGCCGGCGAGCAGGCGATCCTGTTTGTAAACCGTCGCGGCTCGGCGCGGTTTATCCTGTGCCGCGATTGCGGGTTCATGCCCGAATGCCCCGGCTGCCGCGTGACCATGAGCCTGGATATGCGTGAGAGCATCCACGCGAAGCTTGTTTGCCACTACTGCGGCCGATCGCGGAAGCTCGAAGACCGCTGCCCGCGATGCGACAGCCCCAGGTACCGCCCATTCGGGGTCGGGACGCAGCGCATCGAGATGGAGGCGCGCGAGCAGTTCCCAGGCGCGCGGGTGGCGCGCTGGGACAGCGATGTCGCGAAGCGCAAAGGCAGCCACGAACGCATCGTGCGGGCGCTGGAGGCCGGCGAAATCGACATCGTGGTGGGCACGCAGATGCTGGCGAAGGGGCTGGACCTCCCCGAGATGACCGTCGTGGGGGTGGTTGATGCGGATGTTGGCCTCGGACTGCCCGACTACCGCGCACACGAACGCACGTTCCAGCTCCTCTCACAGGTTGCAGGGCGTGCGGGCCGCCGCGAACGCGCCGGGTTCGTGTACTTTCAGACGTACCAGCCCGAATCCCCGCCAATCGTGTGCGCGGCAGAGCACGATTACCGGTCGTTCTACGAATACGAAATCGCGCATAGGCGGATCGCGGCGTATCCGCCGTTCAGCCGCTTACTCAAACTGATGTACCGCAACACGAACGAAGAGGCCGCGCTTCAAGAAGCCGCGCGTGTGGCGGAGGAGATACGCATAGCGCGGGATGCCGCCGGGCGCTGGGAACCAGAGGTGCTCGGCCCGACGCCGTCCTACATCGCGCGGCTCCGTGGTGAGTACCGGTTCCAACTGGTGCTTCGCGGCCGCGAACCTGCACACGGGCTGCAGGGTATCAGGCTGGGTGAGCGGTGGACCGTGGATGTGGACCCTGTGAGCCTGCTGTAGGACGGCGGCTCGCGGCTTAGAGTGCGCCGAGGATCTGTTTGAGCACGACTTCGCCGCGATCGAGGCGGGCGCGAATACCCCACTGGCCGAAGATGTTAAGCGTCATGTCCTCGGCCTGGCCGCGCACGCCAGGGAGGCGCCCCCGGATGCCGGCTGCTTCGTAGTAAGCCGTCAGTTGTGGCGATTCCGGCCCGAAGATGGCCGAGAGCAATTCAACAGTGCGCGCATCCCAGAGCCCGTATTCGAACGGGTTCGGCCCCGTGCCGCGCAGGCGGGCGATGCGCTCAATCTGGCTTTCGAGGAGCGTGCGTGCGCGCACGGAGTCGGTCACCATGCGGCTATTGTAAGGCGGGCGGCGAAACAGTCGATGACGCGAGCACCTCCCGCAATCGGCTGGACACCCACAGCTCAGGTCCGGCCGGCACTGCCTCGACCCACCACAAAGCAGTCATTGACACCCATCCATTCTCGATCCCGTGCCAGGACATGCATGATCAGCCGCATGACCCGAGCATACTCGGCGGCGTTACCACACCACCGCCAGCGCACGTCAACGCGCTGAGTACGCGCCACGCACGCGCCAGGAACGCGCTGAAACGCGCTCTTACGCGAATTTCAATTCTTCAGCGCGTTCGCGCGTGCCGCTCGCCAGCACTCGAGGGGAGTACGATGACACGGAACAGCGGGAGGGGCTATGCCAACGAAGCCAAAGACGTTCAGCATGCATTGGGGCAGCGGAGTGATCGCCGAGGAGGCGCGGTTCGAATCGGAATACCACGTGCCGTGCATCCAATTGATGGAATACACGGAGGGCGAAGCAGCGGGCTCAGTGAGCGTGCGGTTCTGCACATACAGCCACCGCGGGAGCTTCCAGCGCAGCCCATTGATCGTGAACGAGGAGGATATCGCGGGGCTTCGGGCCGCACTGGAGAAGACGCCACGACTGCAGGCGCTATTGCGGCGGCTGGTGGAATGATCTGCAATTAACGGGTTCGCGATGCCGGGCTGGCGACTTGTCACACCGCTGTATCACCAGCCCCGCGGCGACGCGATACGTTGTCTGAAGGAGGTGACGCCATGCGCATCCTCATCGCCTGTGATGGGAGCGAAATCGGAGAGAGTGCGGCGGCTGCCGTCGCCCGCTGGAAGCCGGGTGACGGAGCAGAGGTCCAGCTGGTGACCGTCATCGACCCCAGTGACCTGCATGGGGTGTCGCGTTCGCATGGGGCATCGTCGCTGTTCATCGGGCCGGCCACCGCGCAGGGGCGCGTGGTCCCTTCGCCGGGGCGCGGGATCAGCATCCCGGGCCACATGGGCACACTCACTCCTGAATTTGAGCCCGATTCTCCATCGGCAACGCCACAGGCGGAAGACAAGACGCGCGCGGTAGAGCGTGCCGAATGGGAACACTTCGATTATCTGCGCGCAGTCGCCGATTGTTACTTCCCGGGGCAAGAGGTCGCCGTCGCGGTCGAGTTCTCGGACGATGCGGCAGAGGCGATTCGGGAACATGCGGAAAAGGTCCATGCGGATGTCATCGCGATGGGCAGCCATGGGCGGAGCGGGCTCAGCCGGGCGCTGATGGGCAGTGTTGCGGAGAAGGTCATGCGCGACGCCGCCGTACCAGTGCTGATCGTCGGGCCAGCCGCGCGCGAGGCGTTGGGGACAACGCCCGGCGGCTAGACAACGGCGTCCCCTGGGGCCCAGCTGGGTTGGCCCCGCGGCGAAGCCATCCTGCAAGGTCCCGCCGTAGCCCATTCCCCCACACCTGTTACCATCGTTACGTGCAGTTGAGAACGCGCGACACGGTGATAGATGCCCCGCGGCAATCCCGCGGGGTTGGGATTCAGGGCCGAGTGCTGAGGGCTGAGGACTGAGTCTCCGCTGGCAACGCGCCACGAGTGTGGCGTCCTGCGAGTCCCGGCGGCGACACTCGTCCCCCATGGCACGCAGTTCCACGTCGTTTCCGAACCACGACCTGTGAATCGAGATTATTCAAATGGCGACTGACCGCGTTCAGCTTTACGACACTACCCTCCGCGATGGCTCCCAGATGGAAGGGATTTCGCTCTCTGTTGAAGACAAGGTGCGGATCACCAGGAAGCTCGACGAGCTCGGGCTAGAATGGATCGAGGGTGGCTTCCCGGGTTCGAACCCCAAGGACGCGGAGTACTTCCGGCGGCTGAAGGACGTACAGCTGCGGAATGCGAAGGTCGCAGCGTTCGGCGGGACACGGAAGCCGCACAGCACCTGCGAGACCGATGCGAATATCCAGAGCCTCGTCGCGGCCGAGACGCCAGGCATCACGCTTGTAGGTAAGGCGAGCCTCTACCAGGTGCGCGAAATCCTCGAGACGAGTGACGAAGAGAACCTCGCGATGATTGCCGACACCGTGGGGTACTTCAAGAAGCTCGGCAAGACGGTGTTCTTCGATGCCGAGCACTTTTTCGATGGATTTGCCTCGAACCCGGACTACACCGTGCAGTGCGTGGCGACGGCGGCGCGGGCGGGCGCTGATGCGTTGGTCTTGTGTGATACGAACGGCGGCATGATCACGCGCGACCTGGTCCGCGCCATCGAGGCCGTGAGGCAGCGCGTGCCGGGTACACGACTCGGCATCCACTGCCACGATGATGCCGGGTTGGCGGTCGCGAACTCCCTGGCGGCGGTTGAAGCAGGGGTATGGCAGGTGCAGGGCTGCATTAATGGCTACGGCGAGCGCTGCGGGAACGCGGACATCCTCACCATCCTCGCAAACCTGAAACTCAAGATGGGCATCAACGTCGTCGACGACGAACAGCTTGCGCGTCTCACGGAAGTTTCGACCTATGTGAGCGAGCTGGCGAACCTCTCACCGGACGCGGGCGCCCCATATGTAGGGGCGAGCGCGTTCGCGCATAAGGCTGGCTATCATGTCGCCGGCATCATGAAGGATGAGCGGGCATACCAGCATGTTGCGCCGGAGGCGGTCGGGAATGTGAGCCGTGTACTGGTGAGCGAGCTCTCGGGGCAACGGAACCTGTTGATGAAGCTCCAGGAGCGCGGCATCAAATTCCCGCTTTCGCAGGAAGAAATCAAAGCGCTGCTTGAACTGGTAAAGCAGAAAGAGAGCGAGGGCTTCCAGTACGAAGGCGCGGAGGCGAGTTTCGAACTGTTGGTGAGGCGCTCGCTGCCAGGCTACAAGGCTCCGTTCGAACTGGACGACTTCGTGATTGTCGAGCGCCGGAGCCACACGCGCACGGGGACGGGCGAGATGCTGGCAGAGGCCATGGTGAAGCTGAACATCGATGGCGAATTGCACCACACAGCGGCGGAAGGCAATGGCCCGGTGAACGCGCTCGATGCGGCCGTCCGGAAGGCGCTGCTGGCCGTACATCCGCGGCTGGCGCAGGTGAAGCTCGCCGATTACAAGGTGCGCATCCTCGACAGCCAATCGGCGAGCGGGGCGCGGGTGCGGGTGCTGATCGAATCGGGCGATGGCAACGGGTACTGGACGACGGTGGGCGCATCGACGGACATCATCGAGGCGTCGTGGCTCGCGCTGGCTGATTCGCTGGAGTACGGCCTCACCTGCGGTACGCCCAAAGAATGAGATAGGCGTCCGCCCCTGGTCTCTTCCCAGGCGAACATGCTTTCGGACACAATGGAAGCATGATACGCAGAAAGCCGGGGT
>JAFKFP010000148.1 GCA_017308185.1 bacterium
CTGGCTTTTGAACAGCCCGATCGAAGAATGGACACGCAGTGATTTCTATAGTCGTGGCGGCGATGTGGCCGACGAGGCCGCGTTCCGTGCGCGCGTCCAGGAAAGCGCCGAGCATCTCCGCCAGCGTGCCGCGCTCGGCCGTCGCGAAATCCACTCCACGGCGAACACGCCGTGGGGCGCCTCGCAGGGTGCGACCATCTACGCCGACGGCATCGTCTGTCATTCGACAGCCGGCCACGGCGGTTTCCATCTCGATGCCGTCCGCAACGCGAAGGTTCATCCTGCGTTGCGGGCAAAAGGGGGCTGGTACGAGGAGGATTCGGCCTGGGCCGCCGTCGCTCAGGCGTTTCCCGATCTGTTCACGGACTACGAACGCCGTCACGCCGACCGCACCATCCGCGATTGGTATCCGGACGCTTGGGAGGCGATTCATGGCCGCACGCTGTTGTCGGGCGAATCTCATGTGAAGGATCGCCGCGCCTTCGAACGGGACCATGCCACAGACTGGATCGTCGTCGCCGCGATCACGTCCGACCATGAAAAAGGATTTGTCGAGGTGGTCGCCACGCTCGGCGCCAAACGCGGTCCAGGCACAGAGGAGCGCCGCTTTCTAGTGCCAGCCGACGAATATCACGTCGGCCGCTTCGGCTTCGTCATCGATGAAGAGCGCCATCGCCTTTATGGTGGCCGTTCGAACTTCGCTGGATGGAGGTGACTATGCCGTGGCACCTCATTGCAACAGCGTTCGGCTGGCGCGCAGCCGCCGATGAGGACGGTCCGATGCCCGTTCTCGTCGTCTGGCATCCGCGGCTCAGGAGGCATTTCTCGGGTCCCGGCGCGTGGAGACACGCCGTTCTCCTATCGATCCGTGCGCCGGCGGCTCAAGACGCCACGCTCGAAAAAGACCATCGCTCGCGATCGCGAGCGATGACGAACTCGGCGATCCGGCGTTTCCAGCTTGGCGCGGGAGGCGACGATCATGACGCGCCACGCTGACATTCCTGCGTTGCTCGCCCGCATGGAAGCCGCGCGGCGCTGCACTCAGCGCCACCTCCGTGTGATCGAACGGCAGATCGCCGCACGCGCCGAGCGCATGACGATCACCGCCCGAGCGAAGCGGCGGCATCGCCGGCGCAGGGCTAGCACCTGGACGACCGCCGACGAACGCGCCTTTCAGGCCCATCTCGCCGACCTCACGCTGGCGCGGCTGCCGGACATCGACGTGTTGATGCGCCAGCTCGCCCGCCAGGATGCCGCCGTGACCGCGCTGCGTGGCGGTGACGGCATCGGCGTCATCGGGGCCCGTGTCGAGCGCTAACCGGCGGGGCGACGCCGCGCAGATTTCTCGGTGTGCCGCCATCTTCCGGGAGAAGATCGTCGCGATGCGGGCGCCGCGTCGGCAACGGCGTGATCATGGGGAGCGCTGCCCGCCGGAGGCAGCAGTACGCCGGATGTGGGGAACGCGCGGCCAGGTCGCGCCTTTCCCGGAATCGCCAACCCGGCCCGCACCCTGTCGGACTTCCCCTCGGGTTTGCTGCGGTCTGCGCCGCCGGCGGTCCGCTTCAAGGCCAAGTCGCAAGCGACCGGAGATCCGCCGATCTCGGCAAGGCCCGGCCGCGGCCCGCGCAGGGCTTTCGCCCCGCTTGTCCGCAACCGGGCCTCGCTCGCCTGGCGGACCCCGGACCTTGAAGCGGCCCTCAGTCCGACGGCGCCGGGCGACCGCACCCGAAGGGAAGTCCGGCAGGGGCCGGATCGAACCGACGGCGAAAACAGGAAAGGACTGATAATGACCAAGACCGCCCGCGCACCCCGCACCAGCGCCCGCGTCATCCCGCTCCGCCGCGCCACCACGC
>JAFKFP010000339.1 GCA_017308185.1 bacterium
GTGGCGCGGATGCGCGCGGTGGTGGAACGGGTGCTGAGCAGCGGGGAATCGACAATCAACGTTCGTGGCAAACGCGTTCTCAACACTCAGGCTGGCGGCGGCCGTTACTGCTGGAAAGGCGGTTGCGACCGTTGTTCGGCGCCTGAATCGCGGCGGTGGCACGGCGCTTCCAGGGCTCGTGGCAGAGCGTATCGAGCCTCGCGTGGTGGCGCGGCTGGCCGGGCAACTGGGCGGCGGCTGCGTGCTGGTGACGGGCACCAACGGCAAAACGACGACGAGCCGCGTACTGGCCAGCATCCTCCGCGAAGCGCGGCAGCCTCTTCTGCATAATCGTGAGGGCTCGAATTTGATGCGCGGGATCGCGAGTGCGCTGCTTTCGGCGGCCGGGCCGTCGGGGCGTATCGCAGGAAGTGAGCGCATGCTCGGGCTCTTCGAAACAGATGAGGCGACGCTACCGGCGGCGGCCCGGACGTTGGCGCCGCGGGCGATCGCGTTCACAAACCTCTTTCGCGACCAGCTCGATCGCTATGGAGAGGTGGACAGCGTGTTCGAGTTCTGGCGGCGGGCTCTCGCCGGCACGCCCGCTTCCGCGACGCTCGTGCTCAACGCTGACGACCCATCAGTCGCCGAGCTCGCGGAGGGCTGGTCAGGACCGGTGGAGTGGTTCGGGCTCGATGCGCCTGAATTCGCGACCACAAGCGGTGGCGCCTTCGATGCACGCTGGTGCCGCGAGTGCGGCGGGACGTTCGAGTACGACCTGCGGTACTTCGCGCACGTTGGCTACTGGCGCTGCCCTGGCTGTGGACGGGCGCGCGTGGAGAGGCCGGCAGTGGTGGCGCGGCAGATCACGCTATCCGTCGAGTCGAGCATGTTCGTGGTGGATGGGTTGGGCGCGGTGACGATGCCCCTCACGGGGCTGTACAACGTTTCGAATGCCCTCGCGGCGATTGCGATGGCACGGGTGCTCGGGATAGAGGATGGGCCGATCGTCCGCGGGCTCGCCGGGGTCGAAGCGGCGTTCGGAAGACAGGAAACCGTGGTCGTGGAGGGCCGCAAGTTGCGGCTCATGCTGGTCAAGAACCCCGCAGGGGCAAACCAGGTGCTCCAGTTGCTGGGAGCGCTCGCGCGAAGCGCCGATTCGAAGCCGCTGCATGTAGCCGTGCTGCTCAACGACCGCTTTGCGGACGGCCAGGATGTGAGTTGGACGTGGGATGTGGACTTCGAACCGCTCGCGCAGAGTCTCGGGCGGGTGTGGGTCGGTGGGACGCGTGCACCGGACATGGCTTTGCGGTTGAAGTACGCGCACTGGCCGGCAGCGGCGGCCGTAGAGGAATCGCCGGCTACGTTGCTCGATGCGATCCTCCGCGATACCAGCGCGGGGGATGATGTGTTCGTGGTCCCGACGTATACGGCACTGCTCGACTTCCGCGGCGAACTGGCCCGACGAGGCGCCGTGGGCGAGTTCTGGGTCCATGAGTGACGTTAGGCCGAAGGCTGCGCGGGATCGGGCCGGGGCTACTGGCCGGGCTTGTACACCATCAGGAAGGCGATGGCGATGACGGAAAACCCGAGGAGACCGCCGACCATCTGCATGCGCTTGCCAATGGGCTCGTAGGCAGCCGGGAGTGGAGCGCTATCGGAGACGGGTTCGAGGACGGCGAGTGCCTGCTTGACGTTGCGGCGCTGGACGAAAAACCCGACCGCGAATGCGGCGAGAAACCACACGACGGCGATCATGAGCCAGGCGGGCATGTCGTCCTTGTAGGGGAGCTTGTCGTTGCCGATGAGGATCCCGCCGAGGATGAGCACAACGACCGCTCCCGGGGTCACCACGTAGGTCTC
>JAFKFP010000340.1 GCA_017308185.1 bacterium
AGTGACGAGGCGCGTGCACGGCTGATCCACGCGCTCAGTGCGGGGAACCAGAGTTGGGCGCCCGCCGCCCCGCTGCTGTTCGCCCTGGCTGCGATCCCGGGGCACGATGCGGTATTCGAGTCCAGCACCGGCGAGACTCGCGAACTGTGGGCCTTTCACGCCGGGATCGCGGCCGCGAACCTCATGGCCCAGGCTACCGAAATGGGCCTCATCGCACACCCGATGGCATCGTTCGATGAGGCGGAGGCACGAACTGCACTCAGCGTGCCGCCGGCGGTGCGCCTGCTCGTGGTGTTCGCAGCCGGGTACCCGGGCGCCGCGGACGCCCTGCCGGAGGACCTTCAGCGGCGCGAGCGTTCGTCACAGGAGAGGCTCCCGATGGAGCACCTGGTCGCGAACGATTGCTGGGACGCCGCGCTTGGAGTGAGCGCGCGCGACGTCCGGTCAGCGAGGCGTGGATGAACCTTCCCATCGCGAGCGCGGGCATGTCAGCGTTCGACGTGGCGTTAGCCTGCGCGGACGACGCGGCCGCGATCATGCGGTCCACCTTCGGACGGGTTGCCGTGTCCGGGGTGAAGGGCCGCGGTAACGTCGTGACAGAGACGGACTTTGCGATCGAAACGGCCGTGCGTCAGCGACTTTCGGCAGCCTTCCCCGGGCATGCCATCCTCAGTGAGGAGACCGGGGCGCATGAACGCTCCGATGGGTGGATGTGGGTGGTAGACCCGCTCGACGGCACGAAGAACTTCTCGCGCGGTATACCCCACTTCTGTTTCAGCATCGCGCTGTGTCATGCACACGAGCCGGTCCTCGGACTCATTCGGCAGCCGCTCCTGGACGAGACGTTCGCTGCCGTACGTGATGGCGGCGCAACCCTGAACGGCAAGCCGATGTCTGTCTCGGACGTCGAGAGCGTGAAGGATGCCGTGGTAGCGCTCGACCTCGGCTATGACAATGCACGCGCGGGGGGCCAGATAGCCCTCGCGCAACATCTCTGGCCCGGCATGCAGGCGTTGCGGATCTACGGCTCCGCGGCCCTGGGCCTCGCATTTGTGGCGGCCGGGAGGTGGGACCTGTTCGCACACATGGATCTGCAACCGTGGGATTCGGCGGCAGGCATCCTGCTCGTGCACGAAGCGGGCGGGGCGGTGACGGACGCGGACGGCGGCAAGGCGACCATCTATAGCCGCGGGCTGGTCGCAGCACCAGCTCACGTGCACCGGGACTTCATGACGCTATCCGCAGGGCGGTCCCTGCAGGCATAATTCGGGGAAGCCACAGAAAAGAGGGCGTGATGGCGGAAAATGATTCGGGCTTGAGCCCGGTCTATCAGCTGGCTAGCGATTACGTGGATGCTATTGCCAGCCTGGACCCAGTCACCGCGACAGGCGCGGGCATCGCCGGGCACGAGACGGAACTGACCGATTATAGCCCCGACGGCTACGCCGCCATTGCGGCGCTGCGCCGGGACATACGGACAAAGCTCGATTCAGCAGTCATTACGAATGAGCGCGATCGGATCGCCGCGGACGCCATGCGCGAACACCTCGACACCAGGCTCGCACTCTTCGATGCGGGCGAGCACCTGCATCTTGCCGGGAGCATCGGATCTCCTGCAGCGGGTATCCGGCGGGTGTTCGACTTAATGCCAAGGGACACGGTGGATGACTTCGAGCGGATTGCGAAGCGCCTCGCGTTGGTGCCTGGCTCGATGGAGAGCTTGGAGTCCACGCTGGATGAAGGGATCCGCGCCCATAAGACGGGCGCGTTGCGGCAGGCCGAGGAGGCTGCGCGGCAGGCGAAGGTCTACGCCGGCGAAGACCCGTCGACGGTTGGCTTCT
>JAFKFP010000088.1 GCA_017308185.1 bacterium
ATGATGACTGCCGGGATGAGCAGCTTCGGCTCGCGGAGGACGATCACCGCGGCGAGGATTGCGGCTTCAATGACGACCAGGATGGCGGCGTCGTACATAGCGGACGGTCATGCCTCGTGAAGGAATGCACGATTGACCGGGTTGGCGGCCACCCATAACCTAACGGCCAATGACCGGGCGCACCAGCGGCCTCCAGCGCGACGTGGAGATAGTCCGGAGGCGAGCATGGGTATTCATCCCATTCTTCGTCCTCGGACTTATCGTAGCCATCGTCCTTCATCAGCGTAGCAGCGGCACAAGTTCCGCCACGAGCACGATTCAGCTCCAGACCTCGATCTATGACCTCGCCAGCGGGGGTGACCAGGGCTTCAAGGTGTACGACGCGCAGGCGATGACGCGGCTGCCGGAGTTCCGTCAGGAAGTGATCGACAAGATCGGGGACAAGAGTTTCGACTACAGCCGGTTCGCGATCATCCTCAATCCGAATGTGACGACGGAGGGGGTGAGTTCGGGAAACCTGGTGGTGACCATCACCGACGCGAGCCGTGCGAAAGCGACCACGTACCAGCATGCATTCGTCGACGTGTTCACCAAGGAATTCACCTCGCCCGATGGGCTCTTCCGCACGCATTTTGTGAAGCAGCAAGAGGCGGTCGCGACGGCGGCCGACCAGCAATACCAGGCGGCCTACCAGAAGCTCCAGCAGGCGGTGCAGCAGGCGGGCATCGACGTACCGCTCTCGCAGCTCGCGAATAGCGACCAAACGGGGGGTTACCTCGACCAGCTCGCACAGGACCGGGCGAACACGGCCGCCGAGCTGGCACGCACCGACGCGGCAATCCAGACGGTGGGCGGCGATGCTTCAGGCGCGGGAGGCGCCGTGGCATCGAGTGTGCTCGGGCAGCCGGTCGCGGGTGCGGATGCGGCGGCGGCCCTGAAGCAGCACGCGCTCGTACTGGGCGACGCCATCAAGACCATCGACACCCAGCTCGGGGCGGCTACGGGCACGACCCTCCCGGCCGGCCTGGGGGCACAGGTTCAGCAGGTGAGGGCGCTCGACGCGGCCCGCACGACCGCCGCGCGCGATGTGGCGAATGCACAGGCGGCGGTCGCCAGTGCCTTCAGCAGCGCCGACGCGACCAATACTGCCTCGGGCGGCAACGTGAGCTCACTGCTCGCCCTCGTTGCCATCGTCATTGGCGTGACGGTCGTATTCGGACTTATCGCCATCTACCTGCTTGAGTGGCTTTCACAGCTTCGTGCGGCGAGCGTCAGCGAAGCCTGACGGAGGCGCTATGCGCATCGCAGAGATCAATGACATTGCCTCGGTCGGCTCGGAGATCACACGCGGATTGCGGGCGCGGGGCCACGACGTGACCTTTCTGCAACCGAAACTCGTCGGCGCGCAGCTTCACCCCCTGATCAAGCCTGTGGTGGGCCCCGCGCGGGCGCTCGACTGGGCCGAGATCATCAAGGCGGTGCGGTCCGGACATTTCGATATCGCGCACATTCATTACGCGTACCTGGGGAACGTGGGAGCGCTGGGCCGCTTCCCCTACATCCTCCACTGCCACGGCACTGACGTACGCGGGACGACGGCGTTCACGCGTCCGTTGATCCGGAATGCGTTCCGTCATGCGCAGCATGTGTTTTATTCGACTCCGGACCTGGAGCCATACTGCCGGCAGTACCGCGACGACTGTGAATTCCTGCCGAACCCGATCGACACGGAAACGTTCGCGCCCACGATACCGGCGAGCCAGCGGAGCGGCGTGTTCATCTGCTGTGCGCTCACCGAGATCAAAGGCGTCGAACACCTCTATGACGCCTGCGCGCGGCTCGCGGATGAACGGCCAGAGATAGCGATCACGGCAGTCGAGAGCGGGCCGGAGGGCGCGCGCTTCGCACGTCTCCCAAACGTGACGATGATCCCGCGGCAGCATCGCTGGAAGCTGCCCCGGATCATCAACCAGCACGGCATCGTGCTCGGATGGCTGAAACTTGGAATCGCCGGGATGGCCGAACTCGAAGCGATGGCGTGCGCACGCCCCGTCGTGACGTGGTTCGACCAGGATGCGGTGTATCCCGAGGAACCGCCATTCGTGCGTGCGCTAGAAGGAGCCGACGTTGCGGCAGCGATCATCCGTTTGGCGGACGATGCCGCGCTTCGTGACGAGCTGGGCCGGGATGGGCGTGCCTGGGTGAGCCGCTATCACCAGCTTTCGCAGGCCGCGGCGAGGGTCGAGACGGTGGCATACGCAATCCTTGACGGCCGCAGTATCCCCGAGCCTGCGTGGCCGCCGGCGGCGTGACAGCCATGCGCATCGCCGAACTCAACGACATCGCGTATGTGGCGACCGAGCTCACCGGGGCGCTACGGGAGCGCGGCCACGATGTCACGCTCATCCGCCCGCGGCTCATAGGCGCGACGCTGGCGCCGGCGATCAAGCCGCTGGTCGCACCGGCACGCATCGACGACTGGTTATTCCTCGCACGGAAGATAAGCCGCGGCAACTACGACGCCGTGCACATCCACTACGCCTACCTCGGGATCGTTGGCGTACTCGGACGGTTCCCATTTATCCTGCACTGCCACGGCACCGACCTGCGGTCTTCCACGCCGTTCACCCGACCGCTGATTGCGCAGGCGCTCGCCAAAGCACGGCATGTCTTCTACTCCACGCCGGACCTGGCTGCATTCGTGAAACCGCAGCGGCCCGACGCCGAGTTCTTGCCGAACCCGATCAACACGGACCGATTCGCACCACGACCGTTGACGCACGAGGCCGCGGATGTGTTCGTCGCATGCGCGCTCACGGCGAACAAGGGCGTGGAAACGATCCTCGCGGCGTGCCAGCAGTTGGCGCGCACGCGGCCGGATATCCGGATAACCGCTATTGCCGGGGGCGAGGCCACGGCGGCTTTCGATGCCATCCCAAACGTCACCCTGATTTCGCCCCATCTGCGCTCGAAACGCCCGGGCATCCTCGGACGGCACCGCGTCGCGGTCGGCCAGATCTATGAGGGCGCCGTGGGCATGGCCGAACTCGAAGCGCTCGCATGCGCGCGGCCGGTCGTCACGCACTTCACCTATGACCACGTATACGATGTGCCGCCCCCGTTCGTGCAGGCAAATTCGCCGGGACAGGTTGCAGCAGCGGTGGGCCGCCTGCTCGACGACCCGGCGCTCGCGCAGACGATCGGCGCCAGCAGCCGGGATTGGCTTGTCGCTCACCACGATCGGCGCCTCATCGCGGAGCGCGTGGAGACGGTGTTGAAGGACATCGTCGAAGGCCGGCAGTGATGCTGGTTTGTGGTTCGAGCGGTGCGGGTCGCTTACGGTTAGTGAGATGAAGGTTGTCACAGTCGTGGGCGCACGGCCGCAATTCATCAAGGCGGCGACGGTGTCACGGGCATTCGCCCATGCCCGCGGTTTCGATGAACGCATCATCCACACGGGCCAGCACTACGACGACAACATGTCGGACGTGTTCTTCCGCGAGCTCGACATCCCACCGCCGGCGCGCCACCTGGGGATAGGGTCGGGCTCGCACGGGGCACAGACTGGCCGGATGCTCGAAGTGATCGAGCAGGTGCTGGTCGAGGAGCAGCCGGGCCTGGTACTCGTCTACGGCGATACGAACTCCACACTGGCGGGCGCGCTCGCGGCCACGAAACTGCACATCCCCGTTGCGCACGTTGAAGCAGGGCTGCGGTCATACAACCGAAGGATGCCCGAAGAGATCAACCGCGTGCTCACGGATCACATGTCGGACGTGCTCTTCGCGCCGACGCGGGGTGCAGCGGCCAACCTCGCTGGCGAAGGGATCGACGAATCGAGGACGCACCTTTCGGGCGACGTGATGTACGACGCCGCGCTCTTCTATGCCGAGAAAGCGGAGAGCGAGAGCACCATCTTGCACGAACTGGGCCTGGCGCCGGGTGAATACGTGCTTGCCACGGTCCACCGCGCCGAGAATACGGACGAATTCGAGCGGCTGGACGCTATTTTCTACGGGCTCGCAGCCACTTCGGCTGACATCCCGGTCGTCCTTCCGTTGCATCCGCGCACGCGGGCAGCACTCGAGCGCGAGCGATTGCTCGGGGAGGCCGAAGAGCACCTCATGATCATCCCGCCGGCGGGATATCTCGACATGGTGACGCTCGAAACGAATGCGCGGCTCATCGTGACCGACTCGGGCGGCGTGCAAAAAGAGGCGTTCTTCTACGGCGTGCCGTGCATGACGCTCCGCGACGAGACGGAGTGGGTGGAGCTTGTTGAACTCGGATGGAACCGTATCGTGCCGCCCACGGGGCCGGAGGCGGTGCGCGACGGCATTAAGCTGGCACTCGCGGCCGGCGGCGGACGGCCCGGACAACCGTATGGCGACGGACACGCCGCGGAACGCATCGTGCGTATCCTGGCGAACGGCGGTCACCGGTGAGATTCCTCTTTGTGACGCAGTACTTCCCGCCGGAGATCGGCGCGCCGCAGGTGCGGCTGGCGGCGATGGCGAGAGAGCTTGTACGGCTCGGACACGATGTCGAGGTGGTGACGGGCCTGCCCAACCACCCCACGGGGCGCATCTTCCCTGATTACCGCGGCAAGTTCGCGCTGACTGAGGAATGGGAAGGCATCCGCGTCCACCGTTCGTGGATCTACGCCGCCACAGGCGCTGGCTGGCGGCGGATGCTCAACTACGGATCGTTCGCGCTGACATCGCTGGTGGGATTGCTTCAGTCGAAGAGGCCAGACTACGTGTTTGTGGAATCGCCGCCACTGTTTGTCAGCGTGCCAGCATGGCTGATGTGCCTTGCCTGGCGGCGGCCATTCATCTTCAATGTCGCGGACCTGTGGCCTGACTCGGTGCGCGAACTCGGACTCATGCGGGAAGGCGTCATGCTGCGGGCGGCCGAATGGCTGGAAGGCTGGTCATATGACCGTGCCACCTTCGTCAACGCGGTGACGGAAGGGATCCGTGAGGACCTTCGCACAAAGAAGCACGTGCCGGAACGGAAACTGCTCTTTCTGCCAAATGGCGTCGACACAGAGTTGTTCAAGCCCGGTGACCCCGACGCGGAGCTGGCGCAAAGCCTCGGGCTCGAGGGGAAGCAGGTCATCGTCTACGCAGGGACGCTCGGCTTCGCACAGGGTCTCGATGTGGGGCTCGCAGCGATGGGGGCTGTACGCGAGAGCCATCCCGATGCACGGCTCGTGTTCATCGGCGATGGGTCGGACCGTGCGCGGCTCGAGAAGGCAGCCCGGGAACTCAGACTCGACAACGTGCTGTTCCTCCCGCCGAATAGGCCGGAGTACGTGGCGCGGCTGTATTCGTTCGCCGTGGCGGGGTTCGCGGCGCTCAAGGACCTGCCGTTGTTCGAGGGCGCGCGGCCATCCAAGATCTTCCCCATCATGGGCTGCGGCCGGCCGGTGCTCTATAGCGGCTCCGGCGAGGGCGCGCGTCTCGTGCAGGCTGCTGATGCCGGGTTCATAACTCCGCCCGAGGATGCGCCCGCGCTCGCGACGGCGATCCGGGCGCTGCTCGACGACCCGTCGCTGGCCGCGAGGCAGGGTGCGAACGGCCGGGCGTACGTGGAACGCGAGCTCTCGTGGCGGGCGCTGGTGAGCGACTGGCTGGTGCAGCTGCACGAGGCCAGAGCCGCACGCTGAGGGGCAGGCGCCCGCCAGCAGGTGGATCTCTCGGGTGACCGTCTGAGGCAACACCACCATGAAGACCATTGGCGACGCGCGTCTTCGATCAGATCCTGGGCCCGGATTACCGCCTGGCCGATCTCGCCGGGGGATAGGGCTGGGACCCGGCAGCGCGATGACGCAGCGGGGCGTGGGCACGTCGCTATAATGCGTCCACGCATACCATCGCGGGAGGCAGCTACCATGCAAGAACTACGCACCCTGCTCTACGAGGTGGCGGATGGCCGCGCTCGCATCACACTCAATCGGCCAGAGAAGCTGAACGCGCTCTCCCTGGAGTTGCAGCAGGAGCTCAACGAGGCGTTGTGGGAAGCGGACAACGACACCAACGTGCACGCGGTGATCCTGCGTGGGAACGGCCGCGCTTTCAGCGCCGGGTATGACCTGACGCCGCTTGCGGCACGCCGGCCCTCGCCCGAGGGCGACCACTACACGGCGGCGTACCGGGGCGGCCGCACGTTCGATGACGATGCCTGGCAGCTAGAACGCGCGCAGCGCCTGCGCATGGCGATTTTCGACATGCATAAGCCGGTCATCGCCCAGGTGCATGGCTACTGTCTTGCCGGGGGCACTGACATCGCGTTGCTGTGCGACATCATCATCGCTGCCGACGACGCAGTTATCGGGTTCCCGCCCGCGCGGGCGATGGGCGCCCTCCCGAACAGCATGTGGCTCTACCACTGCGGGCCACAGTGGGCGAAGCGGCTCTTTCTGACGGGCGACACCGTTACGGGCGCGGAGGCGGCGAAGATCGGGCTGGTATTGAAGTCCGTGCCGGCGGAGATGCTGCAGGCCGAGGTGGAGGGCCTCGTGGACCGGCTCGCGATGATCGACTCGGAACTGCTCACAGCGAACAAGCGCATCGTGAACGTGGGGCTCGAACTGATGGGCGCGCGTACACTTCAGCGCATGGCAGCGGAGAACGACGCGCGCGCACATTTGGCGCCGAGTGTACGCGAATTCGGGCGCATCGCGGGCGAGCAGGGGCTGAAGGCAGCGCTTGCCTGGCGCGATGGGAAGTTCGGCGACGGCCGCGCCCGGGTGGAAGGCCCTGAGACGCGCGATGCCGAGGGCCGCCTCACGTGACCGTCAAAGCTACATCGTTGCTCGCCCTGCTGAGCATCTGGACCGGGACGGTGATCGCGATCGCCATTTCGCCTGATGCCTGGTGGATCGTGTTCTTCTCGTTTCTTGCCTCGGGCGCTGTCGGCATTTCGCTGTGGAGGAGGCTCGGCATCCCGCGTGTTATTGCTGTCGCTGCGGTGTGGGCGAGTATCGCGGTCATGGTCGGTTTCCACGCAGATGCAGCGTGGGCGGCAATATTTGCTTTCGTCTCCACGGGCGCGATTGTGTACAGCGGCATGCGACGCGATGCGTATTTCAGCGCACTGGGCATCGCCACTGCGTGGGGGATAACCGCCGCGATCGGCGCAGCCCACGACGATGCGGGCGCCACGTGGGTCTGCATATTCGCATTCCTGACTACAGGCGCTGTCGCGAATACTTTCGGCATAGCACGGGGCATCAGTGCTGTCATCTGGTGGGGCATCGCGGGGGCGATCATCCTCGCGACGGGCGGCGATTTCGCCTGGCTCACGGTATTCGCATTCATCCTGAGCGCCGCCTCGATTGGCGTCAGCGGCTTCCATTTTCCACGACGCTTCGAGTGGGACCTGTTCGACCGAGATGACGATTCCCGCGCAGTCGACTGAAGCCGACGTAGGCAAACTGGTTCGTGATTTGCGTTGGACGCATTGCCACGCTAGAGTGGCGGCCTGCGTAATCTACTCAATGGGGATGCGTAATGGCACTGTATATGGATGTCCACGAACACGTTGAAGGTCTTACGGCGGAGGCCGTCGCCGATGCTCACCGCCGCGACCTCGAAGCGCAGGGGCGCCACGATGTGAACTATCTGAAGTACTGGTTCAACGAAGCCGAAGGCAAAGTTTACTGCCTCGTCGAAGCGCCCAGCGCGGAGGCCGCACGGGCGGTCCACAGCGAAGCGCACGGGTTGCTGGCGGACCACATCACGGAAGTACAGGAAGGCGCCTGAGCAACGCGCAGTACGCCTTCCCGACACGGATTCACGCCGAAGCGGCCACCGCTGCCGGAGAGGCCATTTGCGCCGCGATGCTGCCGCCATCGAGCCAGACGTTTTCGCGGCTCATCAGGCCATCTTTGAATTCCCAGACATGCAGCATGCGGAACGCCACGCGCTTGCCCTCGCCTGCGATGCCCATGAATTCGCCGGGCACCGTCGCGGTGCACAGGTGCTCGATGACGCAGAAGTCATCGCCATAGTAGCTGCGCGTGGGGTCCATCTTCTCCACGGCGAGGTTCGTGGTGAGGTACCGGTAGAAGTCCTGCGCGGCGGCTTTGCCGTGGACCGGTCCTGTGGGCGACCCGACCACGTCGTGCTCGACGTCGTCTGTGTACATCGCCACGCTTCCAGCCAGGTCTCCCACCGCTTCCGCGGCCAGGTGTTCTTCAATGAGCCTGTCCATGTCGCGTCGTTCCATCATGCGCCTCCGATCACGGCTGTTTAGTCAGGTAGCCGTACGATCACTGAGACAGTATGGTATCCTTACCATCATGTCAATCACCCGCGAAACCCGGGAGCCGTTTGTGGGCTCAATGATGCGTTTGGCCCTCCATTGGGTGCTCGAAGAGATCTACGCCGGCGTAACTGCTGCCGGGTACACGGATCTCAGCCGCGCCCAGGTGGGAATGTTTCGATACCCAACATCGGAGGGCCTGCGGCCCACTGAACTGGCGCAGCGGCTCCGGGTCACCAAGCAATCGGTCAACGACCTCCTGCGCGGCGTCGAGCGCCTCGGCTACCTGGAACTCGTGCGCGACCCCGCGGACGGCCGCGCACGGATCATCAGACTGACGGCGCGTGGCCGGCAACTTGAGGACGTGCTCTACAGGTGTGCGGGCGCTGCTGAAGCTGGTATAGCGAGCCTGCTCGATGCCGGCGCCTTTGGTGAGTTCCGCGCAACGCTCGAGCGCCTGGTCAAAGCGATCAACGAGGGCACCCTCACCAGGGTCTCGTGATTGGTGAGGAATGGAGCACGCGTGGAACTTTCGAGGTCACTACGACGGCAGTTGCAGCCCCGCGTGCCACTGATCGGCTACCATGATCGCATGAGCCGGCCGGACGATTGGGACCAGATCCTCGAGGACGAGTACGACGCGGACGATGAGGACGACGACGACGAGCCGATCTTGCTTGGCCGCAAACCGCGGGACGAGTCACAGGATCTTGGCCCAGACGAGCGCGACATGGACCTCCTCGATGGGAGTTGGGAAGCGGAGTACTACTCTGGCCGCCACCGCTCGCGCAACTGGAACGCCATCATGCTTGGCCTCGCGCTCCTGGTCGTACTCGGCCTCCTTATCTCAACCGCCGGAGTGTTCTTCCGCTAATGAGTGCAATCATCCTTGACGGCCGCGCGTACGCCATCATTGGGCGCGGCGACGACACTGACCGCGCGATTGCTGTTGCCATGGCGGAGGCAGGCGCGGCGGTCGCTCTCGGGACGGTCTCACAGGTGCAGGCGGAGGAGTTTGCCGCGGCTTCGATTGCGAACGAGGTGTGGGCCATTGGCCGGGGCCAGTTCTCATTCCCGCTGGATGCTACAAACGCCGAGCACGTGCAGGCGTTCGCGAACGAGGTGGTGATCCGGCTGGGCCATTGCGACGGGCTCATCCTCGGACTGGATGCGCCGTACGAGGCCGTCCAGTCGTTCCGCAGTGCACTGCCCGGCGTGCAGGCGTTCTGGCTGGCTGTCGAAAACATTGGCGAGGGCGCCGTCGAAGTGCGCGAGACGCCCCAGGAGACGGCAGCGGCGGTCCTCGCGCTGCTCGGCTGACTTTCTACCGCAGATGAGTACTCGGACTGCTGCCGGGGGGGCCGGCTCAACCGGCACGCGAGCAAGGATAGCATGTGCTGCGCGGGGTTCCGGCTAGGTAATAAAGCGTTTCTCAAGTTTCCACTTAATTTTCTCAAGATGTGTATTGACTCTCTCTGAAATCCGGCCTATCCTATCCATAGGTCAAGAAATCAACTCTCAAGGAGAACAACATGGACTTGAACTACGTCCTCTCCGACCTGTCGATCAACGAACGCATTGAGGCTCGGCGCCGGGACGCCGGGGCCCTCCACTATGGGACGGGATCCGCAATGGTCGCTATGATCGGTCGAAGCGCTGTGGTCCTTAGCCGCGCGGCGGACCGCGTGGCAGCGTGGGCCAACGGGAACTCGGAGATCCGCACCGGCACCGCTCGCGGCGCGTTCTAAGCAAGTAAGGAGCCCCCATGGCCCGCCTCATTGGCGCATGTCCCAGTTGTGATACCCCGATGGTCGTCCGGCGGCTCGAATGCCCGTCGTGCGGCGTTGCCGTCGAAGGCACGTTTGATGCAGGCCCGCTCGCGCGCTTGAGCCGCGAACAGCTGGCGTTCGTCGAGGCATTCATCCGCAACAGGGGCAAGATCAAAGACGTCGAGGAAGATCTCGGCATCTCGTACCCGACAGTGGTGGGCCGCCTGAACGAAGTGCTGATCTCGATGGGGTTCGAGGCCGGCGAGGACCCGCGCGAGGCGGAGCGCCGTCAGCGCATCCTCGATGACCTCGCTTCGGGACGCCTCGGGGCGGCGGAGGCTGCCGAACAACTGCGAGCGCTGGGACCCCGCGATGCCTGACGAACCAGATATTGGCCGTGCTCGTAACGAGGCCCGCCGCGCCCAGGAGGAAGCCGAACGGCTGCGCAAGGAGGCGGAACGGTTGCGTGACCAGGCGAACGCCGACAGTAGCAACGCACGCGATGCTGCGCAGCGCCTCCGGGATGAAGCCCGTGAAGCAGCCCGCATGGCGCGTGACGAGGCCAACCGCCTTCGGCGCGAGGCTCGCGAACTGGAACATCGTCTGCGTGACACCCACCGCGAGGTTGTGCGCGAGGCACGTGGCAGCCGCCAGCAGCAGGACGCCTACCAGGACGACGAGCCGTTCTCGCTGGACGGCATCACGACCGTGAGCATCGACCAGACCGCAGGAAATCTCACTGTCCGCTTTGCCCAGGCAGAAGAACAACCGGGCATTGCCATTTCGAGCACACGCGGGACGCCGAAAGTCGAAGTGACCCGCTCGGGCGCGGAACTCCGCATCGAAATCGAACAAAAGACCGGGTGGATTTTCCGGCGCAAGCAGGGGATTAGCGCCCTCGTGCGCCTCGCCCCTGGACTTGAGCACATCGACGCGAGCATTGGCTACGGCGACCTCGAAGTGAGGGACCTTGCAGCAGGTTCGATGAAGCTCTCGACGGGGGCCGGCAAGATTGTGGGATATTCAACAAGCGGCGACGTGAAGGCAGACGTTGGCGCCGGGCGCATCAACCTGAACGTCCACCGGGGACTGGCAACCGCTCACACAGGCACCGGGGACGTCACGCTCGACATCGCTGAAGTCGTGCCGGGCAAGTATGACGTTGAATGCGGGATCGGGCGGATCGAGGTGCGACTTCCGGCCGGCGCCCCGATCTACGTCCAGACGTCGACGGGCATGGGTAAGACCACCAACCGGTTTGGCGGAA
>JAFKFP010000089.1 GCA_017308185.1 bacterium
ATTCTCTGCGGCGAGGAGGTGGCGAAGCTTGCAACGTCTTCGAAGCCGCCGACCGTCGTGATGATGGTCGGCCTGCAGGGCGCGGGGAAGACGACCGCCTGCGCCAAGCTGGCAAACCTGCTGAAGAAGCAGGGGCAGCGGCCACTGCTGGTTGCATGCGACATCTATCGTCCAGCAGCGATCGACCAGCTGGTGACACTTGCGAATGGCGTTGGAGTGCCCGTGCACGAAGAAGGCGCCGCGGTGAAGCCTTCGCAGATCGCCGCGAATGCACTCGACAAAGCACGCCGGATGAACGTCACGCACATGATCGTCGATACCGCAGGCCGGCTACACATCGATGACGTGATGATGAAAGAGGTGGCGGACCTCGAGAAACAACTGAAGCCCACGGAAGTGCTCTTCGTCGCCGACGCGATGGCGGGGCAGGATGCAGTGACCGCCGCGAAAGAATTCCACGACCGCGTCGGCACCACGGGCCTCATCCTGACCAAGATGGACGGCGATGCGCGCGGCGGAGCCGCGCTGAGCATCCGGACCGTTACGGGCGTGCCGGTGAAGTTTATTGGCGTGGGCGAGAAGGCGGACGCCCTGGAGCCGTTCTATCCGGACCGGCTCGCCGGGCGAATCCTTGGCATGGGGGACATGCTGTCGCTGATCGACAAAGCCAAGGAATCGATGGGCGATGAAGACACGGACAAGTTCACCGAGAAGATGAAGCGGGGCACGTTCGACCTGCAAGACTTCGTGGAGCAACTGCGTAAGGTGCGGAGCATGGGCCCGCTCGGGCAGCTTGTGAGCATGTTGCCGGGCTTCAACAAGATTAAATCGCAGCTGAACGTGGACGAAATCGATGACCGATTCTTCAACCAGGCGGAAGCGATCGTGCTCTCGATGACGGCGTGGGAACGGCGCCACCCGGACAGAATCGACGGCAAGCGGCGCAAGCGCATCGCTCGCGGGAGCGGCACTGACGCTTCGCAGGTGAACCAATTGCTGAAGCAGTTCTTCGAAGCGCGGAAGATTGCAAAGTCACTCAGCACCGGCAAGTTTGGAGGTCCGATGGCGGGCATGCGCATGCGATAGCCCGGCTCGCGACGCGGCGACTCGACTAGCACTTCGACGTATAGGCCGGCTTGCCGAGCAGCTTGTCGAGACGCACAACCTTCAGCCCCTTCGCATGCAGGCCCTCGATTATGAGTGGCAATGCGCGGACGACCACCGAGCGGTCCACGCCAATGTTCCCATCGCTGCCATCGTGCAGGTCTATGATGGAGCCCCCCTTCGACTGGTCGACGATCCTACGCGCAACGCGCGCGGCGTCCGTATCGACCCAATCCCGTGCCGACGCATCCCACGTGACAAGCGTCATGCCGGCGTCCGTGGCTACATGGGACATGAACGGTGTGTGTGTGCCGTGAGGCGGGCGGAAATAGGCGGGACAGACGCCAGCGGCTGCGTAGATCGCATGATTCGTCTGCGTCAGCTCTGGGTATCTGGGGTCGAGGTAGCTGAATGCCCCATGGTAGTACGAGTGATTACCCACGAGGTTACCCGAGGCCACCAGCTGCCTCACGACCTCGGGCTCCTGGACTACCGCCTTGCCGACGAAGAAGAACGCCCCCTCAACGCCGTGCGCCTGGAGGATGTTGGCTGTTTCGAGCGTGTAGCGGCCGTTGGGCCCGTCATCGAAGGTAAGCGCGACCTCATTCGAATGACGCGGTCCATGCCAGGTGAGCGCACCGAACCAGGTAACATGCGGGTCCGTCGAGCCAATCCAGAAGATGGAAAAGAGGGCGTAGCACACCGCCACGCCTGTCAGGATCGATGCACTGATTCGTCGGTCGGCCCGCGCGCCGGCGCCAAGCACCAGCGCGAGTGCAGCTGCCGTCAGAAGGGCCAGCACGAGAGCAGCAGCACTCACGCTATCGAGCGCACGCACAATGCTCAGGACAGCGACCGCGACAGCGCATCCTGCAAGTGCCAGCGGCACGTCCACCCGCTGCCGCGGAAGGAACGGACCGATGCCAGCACCGAGGAGTCCCGCCACGACAAAACCCGAGCCGGGGTAGCTCACCCAGTTCGCCAGGAAGCAAGCGACTACAACGAGCACGGCCGCGATAGTCATACCGGCAGCCCCGCGGGCTGCGAACCGCCATGCGAGGAGCGCGACGATCACGGTAACGACGAGTGCGCCCGCGCACATCAGTGGCGCCTCGTACACCGGCGACCCGGCGAGTGCCAGCACCGGCAACACCAACCCGCCCGCAAGCATCCCCGAAAGGATCGCGCGAGCTGCCCCGGCGCGAGCCGCCGCAGCAGCCGGCGCCGAACCGGGAGATTTCGCGAGAGACGCCATGCTGGCAGAGTGTCCGGCAATGGCTCTCACGATCAAGCGCCGCGGGCAGGCTTTCGATACGTTTGCTTTTCTGGTGCTGGCCGCGGCCTGGGCGGCCGGCCTATTGCTGTTACTCACGCACCGGCTGTTCGTCACGAACGACTCCATCAGCGACTACGCCCACACCTGGTACATCGCGAAGGTGCTTTGGAGCGGAGGCGGTCTGCCGTACCACTTTCCGCAGCTCGGTCATGGAGATGCGCTTGCGTACCCGTACGCGTTCTTCGCGTGGACGAGCGCGGCCATCTTCCGGCCGGTCTTCGGCGACTGGGTCGTTACGTTGTGGCTGGCAGCCGGGGCCGTCGCCACTATCGCATCGACCGTGTGGGCATTCCCCGAAACACGGAGCCGTGCGGGGATCGCGATGCTCCTTGCGAACCCGATCATGGTGGAAGCGGTGATCCTCGGACAGCTGCCGTTCCTGTGGGGCGCGTGGCCGTGGTTCGTGGCGATTGGATGCTGGCGCCGCGGCTGGATTCCAGCCGCGATCCTGGCGGCGGCAGCGGCGCAGGCCGGCCACCCGGCGGTGGTATTGCCACTCGCCGCGATCACGGTGGCGTGCCGTTTGCCGTTCGACGGCAGACCGCGCTCGTTGGCCGCCGCCTATGCGGCATCGGTGATCCTTGCCGGCCCGTGGATAGCCATGACACTGCTTTCGCCGGCCGTGAGTGACTCGACCCTCCTGAGCCTCGCCGCCAATTTCTTCGGAACCCTGAGCCTGCGTGCCGAGGTAATGTACGCGCCATTCGTCGTGGTCCTGGTGCGGCACTGGTTCGGAAGAGCAGGCATGCTTGCGGCAATCCCCATCCTCGTGGCGCTCAACCTGATCATCGTCCCAATCAGACACAACGAGTATGCGTGGGGTGCATTCGCCAGGGAGCCTTCCAACATCCTCAATCCGTTCCTGGAGTCGCCCACCTTCACGCCATCGAAGACCTACCGGCTCCTCCAGGTAGGTGACGGCAAAGTGGGCATGTACCGGCTGCTACAGGCGGGTGGCCACCTCGACGCTGAGCTGTTCCCCGAGAGCATCGACCGCCGGAGTTGGCCCGGCCTCCCAGCCTACGAGGCGTTCCTCCGCAATCGGAATGTGGACGCAGTGCTCATCTCCAACGCCTACAACGAGCGGTATCGCACGAACGAACATGATCTGCTCGAACAGCTCGTGGGACGAGGGTGCGCAAGCCGGACCACACCGCTGCCGGGATTTGCACTCTATGAACTCCATCCACTGGCCGATGACGGGGGGTGCGGCTCGGGATAGCATGTCTACGGGCAGCCCATGCGCGCACACGAAACACGAGATGTTCGAATCCTGGCCGTCGATGACAACCGCGACATTCTCTCGGTGCTGCAACGCGGACTCCAACGCCGCGGGTACGAAGTGATCGCGTGCGGCGACGGCGAGACCGCGCTCCGTGCATTTGCACGTGAGAAGCCGGACCTCGTCATTCTCGACCTGTTGCTGCCGGATGCAGACGGCATCGACCTTTGCTACGAAATGCAGGAAGCCTCGGAAGTGCCGGTCATCATGCTGACATCGCGCGATGAACTAAGCGACCGTGTGGAGGGGCTCCGGGCAGGCGCGGATGATTATGTCGTGAAGCCGTTTGCGATGGAGGAACTTGTGGCGCGGATTGAGGCTGTGTTGCGCCGGCGGCCCGCGACGCCAGACGTGATCTCATACGACGACCTCGACATTGACATCGACGGCCACCTGGTACGCCGCGGCGGCCACGAGATAGCACTCACGCCGAAGGAGTTCGCACTGCTTGAAACCATGGCCCGCCATCCCAACCGAGTCTTCACTCGAGAGTCGCTGGCCGCCACACTCTGGCCGGACAGCGACTCGGTAGACGACAACCTGCTGGATGTGCATGCGACGAACCTGCGGCAGAAGCTCGAGGCTGGCGGCGGCCGGCGCCTCATTCAGACAGTGCGCGGCATCGGGTTCGTGTTGCGATGACCGCCACGCGGGCCCGTCTCCGCCGTTTGCCCGCACCGCACCTGCACTGGCCATTTGCGCGGCCCGATCGCCTGGCTGTGCGGTTGTCCGTCTCGTTCGCGCTCCTCTTTGTGGCGGTATTCGCGGCCGTGGTGGTCGTGACGCTGTATTACGCACAGCGCAACTTTCAGACATCGATCGATGCGACGCTTACGGGCGTCGCCGACACAGCTCGTGACCGCCTTGCGCAGGGAACTGACCCTTCGACGGTTGTGCAGGAGCTTTCGTCGCTCACGCAGTACATCGTGATTCTCGGCCCGAACGAAAATGTGACCGCAAGGTCTGCCAACCTGGTCGGGGTGGAACTACCGACGCATTTCAAGCGGACGGCAATCAACAGCACTTCGTTCCGGACGATGTCGACACGGGCGGGGCGGCTACGTGCGATCCGTGAGCCGTTGCTGACCAACGGCCAACTTACGGGCTATGTGGTGGTAGCGAGCCCGGTGCCGGACGTTACTGACTCCGTGCAGAGCCTGGCAATTGTCGTCATCCTTGCGGGCGTGCTCGGGTTACTCGTGGCCGTGGGCGGCACCGTGTGGCTCGCTGTGCGCGAATCGAGGCCGCTGCGGGAGCTGGCCGAGGATGTGAAAGCGACGGCCGACTCCGGGTTCGAACTCGATATCCCAGCCTCCGATGAAGGAAGCCTGGAGGCGCGGCAGCTGCGGCAGGCGTTCGCAACGCTGGTGGACCGGCAGCAGGAGATGCTGAAACGCGAGCGAGCGTTCTTCGCAGACTCTTCTCATGTCTTGCGGACGCCGCTCGCCGTCCTCCAGGGCGATGTGGAACAGCTGGAGCAGGGCACCTTCGGCCGCGAACGGCAAGAGGTGGTGGCGCAGGCGCGCAACGCTATCAGCACGATGTCGCGGGCCGTAAACGGGTTCCTGTTGCTTGCGCGTGAGCCGGACGCTTCGCCGGGCTCAACATGGGAGGTTGTGGATATCGCCGCCGTACTTCGAGACCTGGCGCAGGAAGCCGAAATTGCGGCGCCCGCGCTGGCGATCCGGGTGACCGCGCCATCGAGCATGGAGATAGCGGGCGATGTGCACCAGATCCGCGACCTCTTCGGCAGTCTCATCGAGAACGCATGGCGCTATACCCCACCCGGTGGCTCTGTGGCCATCTCGCTCGCTCGCGATGGGGAGGACGCCCTAGTCGAAATCGCTGACACGGGTATCGGGATCGCGGGAGAAGATATCGCGCAGCTAAAAGACCGTTTCTACCGCAGCCGGGAAGCCCGCCGCATGTTCCCTGGCGGTTCGGGCCTCGGACTCGCGATTGCAGAGCGCGTGGCACGTCTCCACGGTGGCACGCTCGAACTGCACGCGCGGCCAGGTGGCGGGACGCTCGCACGGATCCGCCTGCCTCTTTTGGGGTAAACGCACCACTTCAGGAAATCTTCACCCGCGTTTCATGAGGCCTTGGAGCCAGGGAGGGAAGCTGTGTCCGGCGGCGTTCCATGGATGCTGCCGAAAACAACTACCGCGTGGAGGAATGTATGCGCGTTCCGGCGGCTTCCATCGTTTTCGATGATGCGGACATCAAAGAGGCGTTGGGACTCATTGAATCGAGCCTGCGAAGCGGACAGCTCACTCTCGGACCTCACGGACGGCAATTCGAAGAATCATTCGGGAAGCGCTGTGGACGAAAGCATGCAGTCGCTGTGAGCAGTGGCACGAGTGCGATCGAGATCGTGTTGCGCACGCTGGGCGTCGAAGGGCGCGAGGTGATCGTGCCCGACAACACCTTCTTCGCGACTGCTGCCGCAGTGCAGCACGCTGGTGGGATACCGGTCTTCGCGGATGCGGTGCGCGACACGCTTGCAATCTCCGTGGACGATGTGCTGGCCCGTGTGACGCCGAAGACCGCCGGCGTCGTGGTCGTCCACATCGGCGGCATTGTCTCGCCGGAATTGCCACGCCTCGAGGCAGAGTGCCGGGCGCGGGGACTATTCCTCCTCTGCGATGCGGCCCACGCGCACGGCGCGACGCTCGACGGCCGCGACGCCTCGGATTGGGGCATCGCCTCGACATACTCGTTCTATCCCACAAAGGTCATGACCTCGGGCGAAGGCGGGATGATCGTCACGGACGACGACACTATCGCCGAGACCGCGCGGGTGTTCCGGGACCAGGGCAAAGCCGGGTTCACGAGTAACTTCCACACACAGCTCGGCGCAAACTGGCGGCTGAGCGACATCCACGCGGCACTCGGTATCGTGCAACTCCGGCGCCTGGACGAGTTCATCGCCAAACGGCGTGCGGTTGCCTCCTCGTATGTCGATGCAATTGCACGTGAGGGGTTACTCGAGCTACCGGGCGGCCAGCACGTGGATGAGAGCAATTTCTACAAGTTCGTTGCCTATCTGCCGGATGGCGTTGAGCGTGCCCCGCTCAAGCAGGCAATGCGCGAGCAGTTCGAAGTCGGGTTGAGCGGCGAAGTCTACGAGTTTCCGCTGCACCGGCAGCCAGTCTTCGAAGCGTTTTCATCGGGCAACTTCCCCGGTGCGGATGATGTCTGTGCGCGGCAGGTGTGCCTGCCGGTGAGTGCACGGATGACCCCCGCGGATGCCACCTACGTCGTCGAGAGCCTGGCACGGCTCATCCCCACAGGAGTAACAGCATGAATGTCGCAGTGACAGGCGGGTCCGGATTTATCGGCAGCCACGTAGTAGACCAGTTGCTGGCGGCGGGCCACACGGTCCGTGTCCTCGATGGCGCCCGGCCGAGGCGTTCCGACGTCGAGTGGTCGCCGTGTGACATCACACGGCTTTCCCAGGTCGTGGGGTCGCTGAAGGGGTGTGACGCGGTCTTTCACCTCGCAGCAATGGCGAACGTGAACGACGTAGCAGCGGCACCTGCTGAATCAGTCGACCTCAATGTCATGGGTACGGCCGCAATCCTTGAGGCGGCGCGGCTGGCGGGGAAGATGCATGTCATTCTCGCATCGACGGTGTGGGTATACGAGGCGACCGGAGATACGAAGGTCAACGAGGCCACTCCGCTGGACCCGGCGGCTGTGAGCCACCTGTACATGGCCGAGAAGATCTCCAGTGAGATGCTGGCGCACGCCTACGGGCGGATGTACGAGTTCCCGGTGACGGTGCTGCGTTATGGCATCCCGTACGGACCGCGCATGCGCGAGGAACTGGTCATGCCGATCTTCATCAAGAAGGCGCTCGCAGGCCAGCCACTGACGGTCGCCGGAGACGGTCTGCAATACCGCAACTTCATCTACGTCGAAGACCTCGCGGCCGCCCACGTGCGGGTGCTGGAAACAGGAGCCACAGGCGCCTTCAACCTGGAAGGGCCGCGAGAAGTCGCAATCATCGAGCTTGCCGAAGCTGTATGCCGGGCAGTCCCCGGCAACGCCGGGATCGTGCGCACAGAGGCGCGCGGAGGTGATTACCAGGGCCGCGTGGTGTCGCGGGATAAGGCACTCGAGGTCCTTGGTTGGGAGCCCCGGACGAGCTTCGAAGACGGCTTCCAGCGGACGCTTGAATGGTTCATGGTGAAGTGGTCGGAACAGCTGAGCGCGGTCGCCTCGTAACCGCAGGGGGCACCGCGGTGCGCGCGCCGGCGCGCATCGCGGTGATGCCCGCCTACAACGAAGCGCCAACCATCGAAGGTGTACTGGACGATCTGTATCCGCGCATCGATCACCTGGTGGTTGTCGACGATGGTTCAGCGGATGAAACGCCTTCGATTGTCGATCGCTGGGCTGCCGGACGGCCGAACGTTTCGGTTATTCACTTTCCCGAGAACCGGGGTCTTTCAGCGGCGCTGCGTGCCGGATGGGAAGCGGTGCGCGGGATGCTCGCGCAGGGTGAAATCGCCGACGATGACGTGGCGTTCTCCATTGACGCGGACGGACAGCACGAGCCTGCGGCTCTCGATGGGATGATCGACCACCTGGTGGCGACGGGCGCCGCATGTGTGATCGGCCGGCGCGATCTGGGGTATCACACCTCGTATAAGAAGCTTGGCAATGCTGCCATGACGTGGATAGGCCGCCTTTCAGGCGGCCAGCATTTTGAGGACATCGAAAGCGGCTATCGGGTCTTCCGAATCGGACCTCTGCTGGAAGCGCAGGAGTTCTACCGTGGCTACAAGTACAGCGAGACGGTGGAGGTGGCCGTCATCCTGAGCCGGCTCGGTTACCGCGTGGAAAACAGCTACCCCATAGCAATCCCCGTGGCGCGGACGCGGACACGGCTGTACGACGCAGCGGTAGATGCAGTGTGCATGCCGCTCGCGTGGTACCGCCTGGCGTGTTGGAAAGACATGACGCGAGCGGCGCGAGGCCGGCTGGCACTGCTTGCACCGGTGGTTGTGGTGAGCCTCGCGGCGGCCGCGTTGCTCATGATGGCGGTGAAGAGCATCTACCTTGGTGACGACAGCGCGCAGTCGTACGCACATGTCTGGTATCTGCAGCGCGCGCTGTACACCTTCCACGAATGGCCCTGGCATATCAGCCAGTTAGCGGGCGGCCAGGCGGTCATGTTCCCCTACGGCATCATCCCATGGCTACCGGATGCGCTGCTGTATCCATTATTTGGCGACTGGGTGGTCACGGCGTCGATGGTCCTCGGAGTCGTGCTGCTCGTCGTGGGTGCGCTCCACTGGCAGCCACGGCTGCGCAACCCGCTGCTGACCGCGATCTTCCTGTTGAACCCCCTGCTGTGGAATGGCATCACGCAGTTTCAGTTGACGACGATGTGGGCATTCGCCTTTTTCTTCTTCGGCGCCGGCCAACTCACACGCGGCCGCCGGGGCCGCGCGATCCTTCTGTTCGCGCTGGCGATTGGCGCGCATCCGATGATGGGGCTCGGCGCGTTGGGCCTGCTGGTCGCGTGGGAGTGGGTACGCGACCGCCGGGCGCCTCGCCCATTGCTCATTTCTGCGTTGGCTTCGGCGGCGATCGCGTCGCCGGCAATCGTCCTCTTCGTGAGTGTGCCGTTGCTTCGAAGCGCATCCCACGTGGTGGTTGCGCTGGCGTTCGCCGACAACTTCCGCCGGTTCTCGGTCCCGCTATTGGCTCTGGCGTTGCCCGCTGCCAGCCAGTGGATCTTCCGCCGGCAGGGCCGCATCGTCGGTGTGGCTGCCGCCGCGACGGTCGGCGTCCTCGTGTGGCTCCCTCCATCGGGCCTCTGGCAGACGACGCAACCGCGATTCGCGGGCTATCTCGCGGCTCATCCCGTCGAAGCAGGCGCCACATACCGAGTCCTTACGAGTAACAATCACGAAGACGGCATGTACCAGTTCATGCAAGCGGGCGCCAACCTCTCGGGCGAGTTCTTCACGGAAGCCGAGCACCACGCTCACTGGGAAGGCGCTGCGTCGTATGCCTGTTTCCTCTCACGCAGCAACGTTACGCACGTCGTAGTGAGCAGCGGATACGAGGGTAGCTACCGGTCGAGCGAACTAGAGACGCTAAGCGCGCTCTCGAAGGCGGGCCAGGCCACGCAGGAATATAGCGGGCCTGACGCGATCGCCTTTCGAGTCCAACCCGCAGCCAACGCGTGTGGCTAAGGGCCTGGCGGCGAACGACGGTCAATTCATCGTCAGGCTTCCGTCCGCTGTCATATAGATCCAGTACACCTGGAGCGTGAACATGCCACCGAAATCGTCCTGGTAGCGTGGGAGGCCGGGGGTGAACCGCAGCCACTGTCCAGTCGTATTGTTGTATTGAAGGACCGTGCTGAATTTCCCACCGATGCTCCGTAGTGCATCGAGGACCGCGCGGTTGGCGCCGGTGTATGTGGTGTTGTTCCAGCCAGCATGGAGTTGGACGGTGCGGCCAGCAGGTGGATAGGGGTTCGGCGAGGTGGCATCGCCCGAGGCCCCCTCGACCCAGAACGCGTCATAGGTGTGCACGAGCGGCCATGATATGGTGAACGCAGGCGCATGACTGAAGTAGCGCAGGTAACGGCCGAGGCTCCCATCGAACCCGGCGGCTGTGGTGTCGAAGAAGTACGCAGCCGTCCATGGTCCTGGAATGTTATTGAGCACCAGCGCAGGAGCGCCCGACGGCCCGAGGTGAGCCACATTGCTCCATTCGCCATTGAAATGCTGGGTGACCTGGGCGCCGGGCGGAGGGGACACGGTGCTCACATCGCGGCCAGAGATGCCAAGATCCTGGTTCTGTCCGCCCCAGACGACTGTCGGATACGCGGGCTGGCCGTTGATAGTCACAGTGACCACCGAACCGGGCACGCCACAGCCGGGCCGTTCGATCGCGGAGGCCACGCGAAGGTCATAACGCGAGAGCTGTCCGACAGCCGTGACGTTCGACTCGCCACAACTGTTGCCATCGATTACGGCGCGAACATCGGCGCCTGGGGGGACATCCATCCAGTCCTGGAGCGGCGCTCCGCTGATCGTCATCGGCACGCTCGCAACCGCTTTAGCGATGTTGATCACTCCAGAGCCCGCCCAATGCGCGGGGCCACCCGAAACTGGCGTGGCAGCGGCCTCTGCCAGCGCAATGTATTGGGAAGCACCGAGCCCGGGATTACGCGAGATCATGAGTGCGAACATGCCCGCGACCTGGGGCGCCGCGAAGCTTGTGCCGCCCTCGTAGCCCTCGTCCGGCGAGCCTGTCTCACCGTAAGGGGGATCGATGCCGAGGTCGCTCCGGATGGTGCTCGTGATGCGGTTTCCGGGGGCTGCAAGATCGATGGCAGGGCCATATGCGCTGTACGAAGCCCACTGGTTGCCGTTGAGGTTATCGGAAGCGGCGACAGCCACAACGTTGGGGTAATCGGCCGCATAGGCGGCGGGGTAGCCGGGGCCGGGTTGGGGCGTGCCCCCGAAGTTCCCGGCA
>JAFKFP010000341.1 GCA_017308185.1 bacterium
CGCTATCCCTGATTGCCCTCCTCGCCACCCTGATCCTGCTGTTTGCATTCCAGGGCGAACAGATTGTCGCGCAGCCCGCCGTCATCGTCATTCTCGCAATCCCGATCCTGATTCAAGTCTACTTCAATGCGGGTCTCGCCTATTTGCTCGGTCGGCATTTCGGCGTGGCGTGGTGCGTGGCCGCACCCGCCGCGCTGATCGGCGCCAGCAATTTCTTCGAACTCGCCGTGGCGGCGGCCATCAGCCTGTTCGGGGTGAATTCCGGAGCGGCCCTTGCCACGGTCGTTGGCGTGCTCGTCGAAGTGCCCGTGATGCTTTCGGTCGTGAAGATCGTGCGGATGTCTCGCGGTTGGTACGAATCGCGCCAACCCGAAAAAACCAAAAGCGCTGAGGTTCGCTCATGAGCGTCACCATCTACCACAATCCGGATTGCGGAACGTCCCGCAACACCTTGGCGATGATCCGCCAAAGCGGCGTCGAACCGGAAGTGATTGAGTATCTGGAACAACCGCCGTCGCGCGAGAAGCTGGTTGAATTGATCGCCCGCATGGGCATACGCCCTCGCGATCTGCTTCGGCAAAAGGAACGCCTTACGACGCGCTCGGTCTGGCGGATTCCAAGTGGAGCGACGACGATTTGATCGACTTCATGACTGCTCATCCGATCCTGATCAACCGCCCGGTCGTCGTGACATCCAAGGGCGTCAAACTCTGCCGTCCTTCGGAAGATGTGCTGTCCATTCTTCCGAACCCGCATATCGGACGGTTCGTGAAGGAAGACGGTGAAATCATCAATGCGAACTGAAATGCAAGATTTGCCAAACATCAACGACGAAGCCTTCGTCCATCCCGATCCCGGATCACTGCATCGCCCAATGCCAACCCATCGGCCGAGGATTCTTCTGCTGTACGGGTCATTGCGCGAACGTTCGTTCAGTCGCTTCGCCACGGTGGAAGCCGCGCGTCTCCTGCAAACCTTCGGTGCGGAAACCAGGATTTTCGATCCGTCCGGCCTCCCCCTTCCGGACGACGCTCCGGCGACACACGAGAAGGTTCAGGAACTTCGCGAACTGTCGGCGTGGTCGGAAGGCCAGGTCTGGTGCAGTCCGGAGCGCCACGGTGCGATGACCGGTATCATGAAGGCGCAGATTGACTGGATTCCATTGTCGCTCGGCGCAGTACGGCCAACGCAAGGCAAAACGCTGGCCGTCATGCAGGTCTGCGGCGGTTCTCAATCGTTCAACGCCATCAACCAACTTCGTGTCCTCGGCCGATGGATGCGCATGATCACGATCCCCAACCAGTCATCGGTCGCCAAGGCTTATGAACAATTCGACGACGCGGGACTAATGAAACCGTCACCCTACTACGACCGGATCGTCGACGTCATGGAAGAGCTTATGAAGTTCACGCTGCTGACGCGGGGCGTATCCGGATATCTCACGGATCGTTACAGCGAGCGCAAGGAAACAGTGGAGAAGCTCGCACAGCGGCTCAAGCTCGACGAAGCGCTATGATCTTGGACCCGAGGTCTACGCGAACCAGACCGGCACAGATCTCTAGAGTTAAGAAGAATGGTCCGAGCGGCGATTCCGCTCGGACCAAGGTAAAACCTTCAGTGGTGTACTCATCGGACTTAAAGCTCAGATGCTTCACGCCTCATATGCGGCGTCTGCGGGGGGTCAAAATCCACCAATCGACCGGAAGTGATTCGAACTTCTCTCGCCGCGAGATGCCGCCGTTTTTACGCTTTTTTGCCCGTTGGTCATTCCCCGCTCTTTGGCTGTGCGTAGTTTCGGCGGGAAACGGCGGC
>JAFKFP010000342.1 GCA_017308185.1 bacterium
GCGCCGACCGTGATCCGCTACGAGTGGCCCTGCCCCGGCAACCTCCTGCACATGGACGTCAAGAAGCTCGGCCGCTTCGAGGAGCCTGGGCATGCCGTGACCGGCGACCGGCGGAGGCGCTCGCGACGGGTCGGCTGGGAGTACGTACACTCGATCGTCGACGACTGCTCCCGCCTGGCCTACGCCGAGATCCCGGGTGACGAGCGGGCACCGACCGTCGTGGAGTTCACCCGCCGGGTCTTCGGGTGGTTCGAAGGACGCGGGATCGCGATCGAGAGATTGATGACCGACAACCACTTCAGCTACACGAAGAGCACCGCCCTGGCGGAGCTGCTTGACCGCCGCGCCGTCTCCCACCTGCTGATCCGGCCCTATACGCCGAGGACGAACGGGAAGGTCGAGAGATTCCACCGGACCCTGATGCGGGAGTGGGCCTACGCCCTCGAATACGCCTCCAGCGACGCCCGTCGTGAGGCGTTGCCACACTGGCTCGACCACTACAACGGGCGACGCTCCCACTCGGCGCTCGGCGACCGGGCACCCATCAAGCGTGTTCGGGACGTGTTGGGGTTCGACAGCTAGCGCCTGCAGTCGAGCTATCGCCCGGCCTTCGGTCGACATGACGGGTCCTGCAGAAGCGCATGAAACGGCCACCCTTGATCCTGAGTTGTCTTGAAGTGCACCTGCCAAGCACCCGAGGCGAACCCGTCGCAATTGGCGACTACGATCCTGAAGATATGGCGATGACCGAGGAGGGATTGATCGAGGAGGCGGGGCGTCGGCTCACGGCGGCCGCTCCGGACGCCGACATCATTCTCTTCGGATCGCGCGCTCGAGGAGAGGCTCGGCCGGACAGCGATCTGGATCTGCTGGTGATCGAGCCGGATTTTGCTCGGCGCGGGGAGGAGTACGGTCGACTCCGCAAGGAGCTTCGAGGACTCGACGTTGCGATCGACCTCGTGATCTACCGCAGGCGCGAGGCGGAGGAGTGGGGCGACGTGCCCGGCAGCTTCCTCAATCGGGTGCTCGGGGAAGGCCGTGTCCTCGCCGGAACCTGATCTGCCCTCGACTTCTCGAATCCTTCTGAAGAAGGCTGAAGAGGATGCGATCGCCGTCCGCGAGTTCGCGGGGAATCAGGAGATCGCCGACACATCATCGGCTTTCACGCCCAGCAGGCGGTCGAGAAGTGGCTCAAGGCCGTCACCGCGGCGAGCGGTGTCCGGCATAGCGCGATCCACGATATCGACCGACTTATCGAAATCGTTGAGGCGTCGGGGGTGGAGGTCCCTCTCGATCGCGATCGACTGGCGGTGCTTACCCAGTACGCGGTGCCTTTGCGCTACGACGAATTGCTCGACTCGGAGTCGCTCGAGCGCGATGTCCTCGTCGGCTTGGTCGAAGAAGTGGGCGAGTGGGTGACGGCCGTCCAGGAGGGTCGTTAGAGGAGTAGTCCGACAAACGGGCTGCCAAGGGCTCGATCGCCTATGACTAGGGGCTACCGGCGGTCGGGGGACCTCACCCGGCTAGCGTCTGCACCCGCCGCGCATCTCGACTACTTGAGCACCGACTATGAGCTTCTCAAGACCGCAGACAGGCTCCGAATGCCCCGCGTCGTGGGCGGTTCCATCATCACGCAACTAAAATCTCGGCATGACCTAAGTCCCGGCGATCGGATTTCGAAGATTCAGGCGATCGGCCGAATTCTCGAAGACTGGTCGCTGATCGACATCGACTTGGCGCTCGACAACTTCGATGCAATCGTGAGGCGATTTGCTGGTGAGGAGTGGGTGCAGAGGGACAAATACGAAT
>JAFKFP010000090.1:0-11767 GCA_017308185.1 bacterium
TTCAACCGGCCGCGTGAGGTACTTGATGGAGACGTTGACGAAGGCGGCATCGAAGGCGTCGTCCTCGAACGGCAGCACGGGGTCGCGATTGAGATCGTGGACGACGTGAGAAGTGAGCCGCGGGTTGGTGGCGAGTTCTTCCTCGTTCATGCCGAGCCCGGTGACCGAGCGGTATTCCTGGTCGGTGGGGAGGTGTGAGACCCAGCTAGACATCAGGTCGAGGAGGTCACCGCCCGCGGGGAGCGCCTGGCGGTAAAACTCCCGAAGAGCGGCGATGGCGGCGTCATCGATGTGGTTAACGAAGCGTGGCTGCGTGTAGAAGTTGGCATCCGGCGAGTCGTCGTCGCGCTCAAAGTACTCCGGTTTGAGTTCGAAGCCGGACGCGGGTTCGCTACTCACACGCGTGCCACGCTGGATGCGCCTTCGACGAGCACGCTCTCGTAAAACGCGGCGCGCGGGTGGCCGATGACGAGGCCCTCGGTGGGGCGCGCGGAGTGCGCCTGCCGGAACGCATCTGATTGCGCCCAAGTCATGAACGCCTCGCGCGACTGCCAGACAGTGTGCGATATGTAATCACCGGGTTCGTCGCCTTTGAGCAGCGCGAACTGCACAAAACCCAGGACGGAATCGAGGTGGCCTTCCGGTTCATGGCGATGAACATCCGCATACCCCTCCTGAGATCGCTCAATGATAACGCTGCGCGGCAGGGTTGCGGGAATGCGGGGGCAGGCGCGTGGAGTTCGTGGGCCCGGTGGGATTCGAACCCACGACCAATAGATTAAAAGTCTACTGCTCTGCCAGCTGAGCTACAGGCCCACAGATACTGTACGAGCGTGGCAGCGCTGCGTGCCAGTGCGGCCGCCGGCGACGGGCAGCTTGGCAGGTGGCGGTGGGATGTCTCAAGCAACCTCGAACGATGAACCAATTGCACCATTGAAACGATCCACCGTGGCGTGGTAGGCTCTCGCCACCGTGATCTGGTCTAGCTCGCGATGCGAGACAATCGTGTCACGATGAAGGGGTGCAACATGAAACACTTTGTTCCAGGGAAGGGCGGAGGCATTTCGCGGCGCAAGGCTCTAACCGCGGCCGGTGGATTGGGCGCCGGCGTCGCGGGACTCGCGCTGGTAGGTTGTGGGGACAACAGCTCGAGTTCGAATAAGACGGCTACGATGCAGCCGGGCGGCAGCAAGACCGCTGCCGCCAGCGCCACCAGCGCGCCGAAGAAGGGTGGCACACTCAAGCTCGGGTCGGTCTCGGACCTGCTCTGGGAGAACATGCCATACGAGCAGAACCCGAAATCGACCGTCAACCGGTACATGGTCTACGACAATCTGTTCCGGTATGACACAGTTGACTTGAAGCCAACGCCGCGGCTCGCGGAGTCGTATAAGTTCAACGGCGACCAGACAGAACTGACCATCCAGTTGAGGCAGGGGATCACGTTCCACAACGGTCAGCCGATCGATGGCAACGCGGTCGTCGCGGGCTTCAACTCACTCACAGCGAAGGACACGCCGACGAGCCAGGTGCAGGGCCTCGCCAAGGCGTACGTGGACCATGTGACAGCGCCGGACGCCACGCACGCAACGTTCTTCCTCAAACGGCCGGGCATGCTCATCTTCGACATGTTCCACAACTGGCCATTCGCCGATGCGAAAGACATACCGAATTTGAAGAACGGCGGACTGCCCAACGGGTCGGGGCCGTTCAAGGTGACCGCTGCGACGCCGAAATCCGGTGGCAAGATGGAGGCCTTCACCACGTTCTGGAAGGCGCCCTTACTCGACGGCGTCGACTACAAGGTGTACCCGGACGCATCCAGCCTCGCTATCGCAGTGCAATCCGGTGCTGTCGATTTCACGAGCGACCTGACGATCGATGACGCGATCCGCTTCGGGAAACAGAGCGGTTTCAAGGTCCAGAACGACAAGGGCTTTTCGTTCGATGAATGCTTCGGCATGAACGTGAAGGCAGACACATTGAGCGACCCGCGGGTGCGGCAGGCGTTGTACCACGCGATGGACCGCAGCCAGGTGGTCGAGACCGTATTCCTCGGCCAATCGGACCCGCTGTACTCGATGTGGCCGAAGGGGACGCCGGCGTATGAGAGCCGGTATGACACGGACCCTTTCGACATCGCCAAGGCCAAACAGCTGCTGAGCGCGGCGGGCATGGCGGACGGTACGCCAGAGATCGATGTCTACGTGCAGGACTTCGATAAGCAGAGCCAGCAGATCCTGACGCTCTACCAGCAGACGGCGAAGAAGGCGGGCATCAACCTGACGGCGAAGGTGACAGAGCGCGCAGTATTCCTGCCCATGTTCCTCAAGGGCACTATTAAGGGCGCCTACCATGAGCAGTTCGGGTTCAACACGATGCACCCAGACTCGCTGTTTGTGATGAACTTCCAGGTGAGAATCCCGAACTCCTGCAACTTCGATACGCCAGAGTACGAGAAGTTTCAGAAGGACATCGCAGAGGCGGCAGATGAAAGCGCGCGTAAGACCCTCTACGCATCCTTCAACAAGCTGTGGGACGAGCAGATGTGGGACTTCCTCATCTGCAACGTGAAGACCCAGTGGCTCACAACCTCGAAGGTGGGGGGCTTTACGCTCTCCGACTATGGCACGCCATCGATGGAGACACTGTCGCTGTCCTGAGGCACAGACCCGGGCACGCTCATGCGCGTGGCGCGAGGCCTGCTTCGGCCTTGCGCCACGCTGCAATCACGCCGTCTTCGGCGTCATACGAAAGCCGGCCGCCGAAGTTCGGGTTCACCGTGGCGCCGAACTCCGGGTTCTCGAACAGCCAACGCGCGGTGAGCCGTGTCGCGGCCTCGACATCTACCTGGTCGCGGTAGCCAAGGAGTGAGCGCGCTTTAGAGAGGTCGAGGACGAGGTTCGATTTCTCGGCAAGCGGATACGACCCGCGGCACAGGGGCGCCGGGACGCCCACGAGTTCGAGACTGCCGCCGAGTTCATCGATGATGGCTTCCGCGACAGCTGCGGCGCTCATGACGCGCGAATCCCCACTGTTGAACGCCTCGCCAGCAGCCTCGTTCCGAGTCGCGGCGAGGTAGACCAGGTGCGCCAGGTTTTCGGTATAGCCGCTCGGGAAGCACGCGAGGCCGTCGTGGGGGAGAGCCATGTGGGCGCGGTCGTCAACGATGCGCTTGACGATGGCCCACTCATGGGCGAGGGCACAGCGCGGGCCAAACACTCCCGGATAGCGCACGATCACCGCTTCGAAATCGCCGCGGCCGTGCTGTTCGAACAGTTGGTCTTCGCCCGCGGCGACCTTCCCCGTGTAATCGCTGGCGTCGTACTGGCGCGGAGCATCCTCAGGCACCGGGATCGCGATGCGGCCGCCGGGAGTAGGACTCACAGCGCCGAGGTAAACGGGCTGGCCCGTGATGCCCACCAGCCGTCGCGTCCGGCGTGCCAGCGTTGTGGCGAGGGCACGAAGGCGGCCAGAAGTACACACGGCGACATCCCACTCACGCGCGCCAATCTGCGCTTGAATATCGGCGGGATCACGAGGATCGCCGTGGATGTGCTCGACCGGGCCCGCAAAGTCCGCCTCGTGCGCGCCGGAATGGTAGATGGCGACAGTATCGCCATCTCGCAGGAAATTGTTGACGATAGGCGGGCCGCTGGGGCCGGTCCCACCGACGACAAGGACCCTCCGGCCGCTCATTGAAGCATCTCCTGGGCGTGCGCGTATGTAGACATTGCGATCACCTCCTGGCGGGTGGGGACTATTGCCATTGTGCGACTGCGCCGCGTTCGATGAGTGCGTCAATCTCCGGCGCAGAGAGGCCGGCTTCGGCGAGGATGGCCCGTGTCTGCCCTCCGAGCGTGGGCGACGCAGTGGAGACTCTCAGCGGTGAGCCGGAGAACCTGACCGGCGGCGCGAGGACGGTGATCCCACCGACGAGCTCGTGTTCGAGCCGCACGAAGTAGCCGTTGGCATGGGCCTGCGGGTCATCGAGAAGCTGCTCGCGGAGGTGCACCGGGGCGGCGGGAATGCCGAGGCGGCTGAATTCGGCGCACCAGTGTGCCGTGGTATCGGTGCGGAGGCGGGATTCGACCTTCGCCGTCATCTCATCGGCATGAGCGTGGGCATCGGGCGGCTCCCAACCCGGCTCCGCCACCCAGCGGTCTTCGAGCCCGAGCAGTTCCAACATCCGCGCGCGGAGCGGGCGCGTGCCTGCGGCTACTGCGACGGCGCCGTCGGCGGTCGCAAGGAATCCGTAGTAGGCGCGCACGGGCGCATGGGGCTGGAGCGCCCGGCGGTGCTCGAGCACGTCAGCCCAGCTGAGACCGTCGGCAAAGGCGTGCTTAAGATAGTCCACCAACTCACCCTGCCAATCATCGGTGATGTCGATGTGGTTGATGCTGTTGTTCTGGAGCACGAGGGCGGCCTGGAGGAGCGACACATCCAGGCGCTGGCCGGCGCCTGTCCGCTCACGATGATAAAGGGCGGTTGAAACGCCCCAGGCGAGCAGCAGCGCCGCGGCATAATCGATAATCGGCGATTCGTGGGGGATCGGGCCATCCTTGGTGGGCGTGGCAATGCCTGAGTAGGCCTGGATGACCATGTCCATGCCGGTGGCGGAGGCCATGGGGCCTTGCGGGCCATAGGCGCTATTCTCGGCGTAGATGAGCCGCGGGTTCTGGGCGGAGAGACTGGGGTAGTCGAGTCCAAGGCGGGCCGCGTCGCCCGGGCGAAAGTTGGCGATGAGTACATCGGCACGCAGCGCAAGCTTGCGGACCACCGCCAGCGCTGCCTCATCGCCGAGGTTGATGGCGAGCGACCGCTTACCGCGGTTCTTGTTGAGAAACTGGCGCCCCTCGGTGGGCAGGATGGCGCCGTTGCGGCGCGTTTCGTCACCGATGAGCGCCTCGACCTTGATAACATCGGCGCCGCCATCGGCGAGCAGTTGGCCGCAGTACGGTGCAGCGATGAAGCGGCCCAGTTCGAGCACGCGCAGGCCGGTGAACGGGCCGCGGACAACGGCAGCATCCAGGTCCGAATCGGTCATCCGCGGGGCAACCCCAGGCCGCGCGTGGCGATGACGTTGCGCTGGATTTCGCTCGAGCCCTGCCCGATGGTCTTGCTGACCATATCCAGGTACGCGGTGCCCCACGTATCTGCTTCAGCCTCGCCGCCCGCATCCAGGCCGGCGAGACCGTAAACGTTGAGCATCACATTGGCGAGCCGCTGATGAGTCTCGGTGGCAAGCAGTTTCACGATCGAGACCTCGTAATTGGGCATATGGCCGAGTCCGCGAAGCCACGCAACACGATACGCCAGGAGTCGCGCGAGTTCGACTCTGATGCTGCACTCGGCCAGCTCCCAACGCGCTGGCCTTGCCGCGGCGTTGCCGTGCGTCTGCAGTCGCCGGGCCGCAGCCAGGCACTGGTCAAGGTGCCGCCGCAGCGCGCCAATGTGTGCCCCGCCCGACCGTTCGAGGTCCATGGTCTGGGCGTTGATGTACCAGCCGCGGTTCTCTTCGCCGACCAGGTGGTCGAGGGGCACACGGACATCTTCGAGAAAGACTTCGTTGAAGTGATGGCGATTCTGGAGGTCGATGAGCGGGCGAACCTCGACGCCGGGAGCGTTGAGAGGCACCACCATCATCGAGATGCCGCGGTGCTTCGGCGCGCCGGGATCGGTGCGGGCCACGGTCCACAAGAAGTCGGAGAAGTGCGCACCGCTGGTAAACCGCTTGCGCCCGTTGACGACGAACTCGTCGCCGTCACGGATGGCGGTTGTCTCAACGTTCGCGAGATCAGAGCCGGCATTCGGCTCAGAAAGCCCCATGGCGAACGATATCGTCGCGGCAGCGATACCGGGCAGGTACCGCTGCTTCTGGGCTTCGGTGCCGGCGAGCATGATGGATGGACCGACCTGCTGCACGGCTCGGCGGTGGTGTTCCTGGGGCGCGCCGGCATAGGCCATCTCTTCCATGTAGATGGTCTGTTCGACCACATCCTTGCCGAGCCCCCCGTATTCAGTGGGCCACGCGATGCCCAACAACCCGCGTGCCGCAGCTTCACGGCTGAAGCGCGGGGACCAGCCCGGGAGTTCGTTCGCGGCGTGATAATCCCAGAAGTCTTCAGTGAGTGTTTCAGCCAAAAACGCTCGCACTTCGTCGCGGAAGGCGTCTTGCTCAGGGGTGAATTGGAATTGCACTCGGCCTCCAGCCTTAGTGGTAGGGAGATTGCCCGGGCGTGCCGACCACACGGGCAGCGATAAGGGCATCGATTTGGGCCTCGGTGAGCCCAATGCCCCGCAAGACGCTGATGGTATGTTCCCCGTATGCCGCAGAAGTGCGCGCCGCGGCATAGTCGCTCGAGGAGAAGCGCACGGGAGCCGTTGGCAGTGTCACAGGCCCGACGGCCGGGTGATCGAAGGTCTCCACGAAGCTGTTCGCGGCGGCGTGCTCGCCGAGAAGCGCCTCTTCGGGCAGGGCCACGCGTGCACAGGGGATGCCATCGGCTTCGAGGCGGGCGATGAGGTCCGCCGTGCGCCATGTCTTCACGGCTTCGCGCGCCTTGTGGGTGAGCGCGGCGAGGTGAGGGCGCGGGTCATCGGGCATGCTGAAGGACGGGTCCGATACCATCGGGTCATCGATCCCAAGGATAGCCGCGAAAGCCCCGTGCAGCGGGCGGGGGGCCGTGACGGTGACCACGCCATCGGCGGTCTCGAAGGTGTTGAAGAACCACCGGTCGCTCGCGAGCCGGTCGCTGCGGCGCTCCGCAGCCTGGTCGAGCGGCGGGTGTTCCGTCTCAACCCAGTCTTTCAGCTCGCGCTTCCAGGCATCAACGGCGTCGAAGACGTTGTCGTTGCCGTGTTGCAGCATGAGCGCGGCCTGGAAGAGCGAGGTGGAGACAAATTGGCCGCGCCCGGTGCGTTCGCGCACGAAAAGCGCACTGGCCACCGCGAACGCGAGCAGGGCGGCCGATGTGTAGTCAGTCAGGAACGCTTCGTTGCCAAGGGGACGGGCGCCATCGAATCCGCGGCCGGATATCATCAGCCCGGACGCGGCCTGCACGACGAGGTCCAGCGCAGCCTTGTTCCCGAATGGGCCCTCTGTGCCGAACCCGCTGATCTCGCCGAAGATGATGCGGGGGTTTTCAGCGGCGAGGGAGTCATAGCCGACGCCGATCTTCGCGATAAGGCCAGGCCGCGTGTTCGAGAGAACAACGTCGCAGGAGAGGGCGAGTTTGCGGGCGATAGCGCGGCCCTCGTCCGTACCGAGGTCGATCGGGATGCCCTGCTTGCCGCGATTCTTAATGATGTACTGGCGGCCTTCGCCGGGGATGATGGCACTGTTGGCGCGGGTGGCATCGCCCGTGATGGGCTCAACCTTGATCACTTCGGCGCCGCCATGAGCGAAGAGTTCGGCGCAGTAGGGCACGGCCACGTATTGGCCGAATTCGAGGATGCGAATCCCAGAGAAGACCCGATCCCCGATTGCCGCCATCACTTGCTCCCGCAGAGACGCGCGTAGGCGTCCTCAGTCTCGTGGGCGAGCGTCGCCATCACTTCCGCGACGGTGGACTCGGCGCGGATCATGCCGATGCCCTGGCCTGCTCCGGAGTGCATGAGCGGTTCCACATGGTGGTCATTGATAGCGCCGAGGAGGTCGCCGACAAGGATGTCGTGGTACGGCATCTTCAGGGGCTCCGGGGCGCCCGGGGCATGCCACTCGTCGCTCCACGCGGAGCGGATCTGGCGGAACGTCTTGCCGCTCTCCGAGCGCGTGATGAGCGTGTCCGAGGATTCGGCATCAATGAGCTTACGCGTGATGACGGGGTCGGTGTGGTTTTCACGGGTCAGGAGCCAGCGCGTGCCAGTCCAGACTCCATCGGCTCCAAGCGCCAGCGCGGCCGCGATGTGACGCCCCGACACGACTCCGCCCGCTGCGAGCACAGGGCGGCCAGACGCGATATCGACAACCTGCGGGACGAGCGAGAAGGTGCCGATGCTGCCCGTATGGCCGCCAGCATCCGATCCCTGGGCGACGAGGATATCGGCGCCAGCTTCGATGGCACGGCGTGCGTGCTTCGGCTGACCCACCAGCGCGAGCACCGTCTTGCCGCGTTCCTTCGCCAGGGCGACGACGTCGGGCGGGCTGCCGACGCCGAGTGCGAGCAGGTTGACGTCGGATTCGAGCACGACGCGGACCTGGGCTGCAGCAGATTCCTCAGAGCGGACAAATCGGGTACGCATGCCGGAACGCACCGGCGCCGGGACGTTGTATTTCTGGTAGATGTGGTCGACGAACATGCGGTGACCATCGGGGATCTCGGCTTCGATGGTCTCGCGGTTGTTGTGGGCGGGCATGCCTTTCGGGATGACGAGGTCGATACCAAAGGGCCGATCGCCGACGCGCGAGCGAATGTCCTGCAGGACACTCCGAATTTCGTCGGGAGTGTTACGGGTGCCGCCGAAGACGCCAAAGCCACCGGCTTTCACGACTTCCACAATGACATCGGCGCTATGGGCGAAGGCGAAGATGGGGTACCGAATGCCAAAGCGCTCAGTGATGGCGGTTTGCCAGTTGCCGGCGGTGATGTTCAACAGGCCACTCCCCCGGACCGCCTAAGCAACCCGGCTAAAACGTTTCATTCGTTGGCGAGCATACGAGCAGTGTGCGGTGCTGTCAATGCCTGAAAGGGTTCCACGATCGAAGTGATTCCGCATCACGCGATGGCGGCGTAGACTCAGCCCGGTGGAGGTACTCTGCGCCCGTGCCTAACGTCACCATCGCCGATGTCGCCCGGCTTGCAGAAGTGTCGCTGGGCACTGTTTCGCGCGTGATGAACCACAACCCCACGGTGCGGCCGGCGACGCGGAAAGCTGTCCTCGCCGCCATCGCCGAGCTTGGCTACCGGCCCAACATGAACGCGCGAAATCTCCGCTCACAACGCACACGAGCGGTAGGTCTCCTCGTGACGGACCTCACCCAGGCCCTGGTGCCCCAGGCGATCCGGGGGGTGGAGATGGCGCTCCATCCGCACGGGTACGCTGTGCTGGTTGGCGATGCTCATTCGGACCCGGCGGTGGAACGCGAAAGCTTCAATAGCCTCGTCGATCGGCGTGTCGATGGCCTGATCTGGTTTCCCGCATCGCGCCGCGCCGAAGTGGAGGAAATGGTCGCCGAAGCCGGGATTCCCGTGGTGCTGTTTGGGCAGACTTCGCCGAGCGCGACAGTGCCCACGGTGATGGTCGACGAACACCCGGCATTCGATGCGATGGCGGCCGACCTCGCCGCGTTGGGCCACCGGCGATTCGGTTTTATTGGCGCCGGCCCCACGGTACGCGGCCGCCTGCGACGGTTGGAAACGGCACTGGGGCGCGCCGGGCTCACGCGCGACCCCCGGTTCGAAGTGACCGTGCCCAACCGCGACGACTGTTACGCAGTGGTCCAGGCGATGCTGCGTCGTGATCCTCGCCCGACCGCATTGCTCGCTACACCGCACGATATGGTGCCGCCGACCGTGCGGGCGATCCGCGATGAGGGCCTCAGGATTGGCCAGGATATCTCGGTTATTGGCTTCGGTGATACCGAGTGGGCGATGGCGCTGGACCCCACGCTGAGCGTGATCAGCGTCGACTACACGACCCACGCGCGCGATGCAGCGACTATCCTCCTGCAGCACATAGATGGCATCGCGACCGCCCCGCGCGTCATCCGCCATCAATCCACCTACGTTCGCAGAGGATCGGTCGGCCCGGCGCCTGTTGATGCCTGAGAGTGCTCACGCCCCGAGGTCCGCATCCCACTTGTAGACGCGGCGTGCGTTTTCCGCGAAGAACAAAGGAGCCACGTCCTCGCGGATACCGCGCGCGTCTATCTCCTCCCGGGCGCGCACCCAGGGGATGGTTGGGTACTCGGTACCGAACAGCATCTTCTCGCGGCCTCGCGTGTTGATGAAGTGTACGAGGGCATCGGGCCAGTACTTCGGGGCGACAGACGTGCACGCCATGTAGACGTTGTCCCAGTGGGCGAGCACCGAGATCGCCTCTTCGGTCCAGGGTTGGCCGCAGTGAGTCATGATGATGCGCAGCTCGGGGAAGTGGTATGCGACCTCGTCGTAGTAGCGGGGGTCCTGCACCCAACCCGGGCGGCGCGGTCCGGGCATCCCTGCGTTCATACTGACGGGGATATCAAGCTCGACCGCCCTGGCGTAGAACGGCCAGTAGACGCGGTCCGTGGGCGGGAGCGTGTAGCGGAACGGCGGGATGCGAAGGCAGCGCATGCCATAGCGTTCGTGATAATCGACGACGCGGCGGAGTTCGGGCATGCCCAGCGTGGGGTCGACGATCATGGCCGGGAGGATGCGCCGCGGAAAGCGCCGGTGCGCCTCCGCGACCCACTCGGCATCGCGCGGCTCCATGATGCTCACGACCGCGGCGCGGATGCTCGCCGCTTCGAGGGCGGCGAGGAGCGCTTCGGGCGTCTCGATGGCGGACTGGGCCGCCATCGACTTGAAGATGTGGCCCACGGCGGCGCCATCGCCTTCGGCCCGCAGCAGACTGGAATTGACGAGCGCATCGATGGCGGGCAGGTGCTTAGCCACGGGGCAACCCCAGGCCGCGTGTCGCGATGACATTACGGTTGATCTCGCTGGTGCCCTGCCCCACGGTGAGGCGCCGCGAATCGAGGTAGCGGAAGACGGTGTTTCCCTGGAGGGCTGCGTAGCGGCCTTCACCAACCTGTCCGGCGAGCCCGAAGAGGTTGATGCCAAATTGCGCGACCCGCTGGCCAATCTCGGAGTTGAAGGCTTTCGACATGGCGGCTTCGTAATTCGGAATGATGCCCTGCGACTGCATGAACGCGATGCGCCGGGCTATCCACTGGCCGGCCTCGATTTCGATGTAAAGCTCCGCAAGATTGTGCCGCCACGCCCCGGATCGATCGACGACTTCAGCGCGGCCTCCAGGCGTGCGCACGCGATCGTAGATGCGCTCCCAGTCTTTCCGGGCGGTAAGGTTGCGTTCGATGCCAGAGCGTTCGAAGTCGAGCGTCGTCGTGGCGGCGTACCAGCCGCGGTTGAGTTCGCTCACCATGTTCCGCGCGGGCACGCGGACGTCGTCAAAGAAGACCTCGTTGAACCCACGGTGGCCGGTGATCTGCGTCAGCGGCCGTACTGTGACGCCGGGCGTCTTCATATCGACGAGGAACATGGTGATGCCGCGGTGTTTCGGCGCATCGGGGTCTGTACGCGTGAGCAGCAGGATCCAGTCCGCGAGATGGGCGCTCGATGTCCAGATTTTCTGGCCATTGACGACGAAGTCGTCGCCATCCCGCACGGCGCGCGTCTGGAGGCTTGCGAGATCGGAGCCCGCGCCCGGCTCGGAAAAGCCCTGGCACCAGCGGCGCGTGGCGCCTGCGATGTACGGGAGATGCTCGCGCTTCTGTTCGTCCGTCCCATGCACCATGATCGTGGGCCCGACGAGGTTGGTGCCGAGGACGTCGGCAGTGCCGCCGACGCGCGCGAGTTCCTCTTTGAAGATGAGTTGTTCCATGTGAGTGGCGCCGCCGCCACCGTACTCTTTTGGCCAGGCCATGGTGAGCCAGCCGTTCTCTGCGAGGGCCCGCTCGAGGGCGCTGTTGGGGTGGTCCTCATCGTGGTTGCCATCCGTCTGGTGATCTTCGAGAAACGCACGGAGTTCGGTGCGGAACGTTTCTTGATCTGGAGTGAAAGCAAAGTGCATGGGGAATCTCCTCGCACGGGTTGACGAAGTC